>JASJAN010000011.1 GCA_030066985.1 Desulfobacterales bacterium | reverse complement strand
GGTGCTTAATTGAAAGCAATATATATGCCACCATATCTAAATAATATTTTAATATGATTACAGATTGTTACATAGTAGACTCCATTCTTCGGGGGCAAAAAAGTCAAAATGCTGACAGCGCCCTTGCAAAATTTTCCTATCTTTCTGTTGGTTCGGCCCCATAGGGTCTATGTTTTTGTTAAGATATTGATATTATATTTAAATAAAATTCTAAAGATCGCTGATCATCTGACCGATATAAGCGTTGGATAGGAATTTTTGCACGACAGGTATGACGATGGACTATTTTGGTATAGGAAATATCGATATCTTCGCAGCCTCGATCCCGCAGACGGCGCGACTGGAAACATTGGCCAATAATGCGCTCAAAAAGGGGATCGATCTGTACATTCGGCAGGATTATGAAGGTGCTGCAAAAGAATTCCGTCGCTCCATTGGCCTGGCACCCAACTCGTCCTATTCAACCGACGCTTCCAACTACCTGGCCAACGCTTATCTTGCTATGGGAGACACCCGGGAAGCGATCAAGACCTATGAAGATGCACTGAAACGCAATCCCCAGCGTGACGATATCGCTGTCAGTCTGGGGAATGTCCATTTTTCAGCCGAAAATTATGACGAAGCCGTCGATGCCTATAAAAAAGCCGTTAGCATTTGGCCCAGTTCAAGCAACCATTACGCACTGGGACAGGCTTATATGAATGCCGGCCGCTATTCGGACGCAGACCAGGCATTCAATACCGTTTTGCGAATGGATCCCACCATGCCCAACGGACACTATGGACTAGGCTTAAATTTCAGTAGACAGGGCCGCTATGAAGATGCCATTCTGCAGTTTAAGGAAGCCACTCGTATCGATCCCGAGTTCCATGATGGAATGGCTGAACTCGGATATGCATATGCCGATCTGGGTGAAATGGATGAGGCCCAGCGGATCGTGGACAACCTTGAGCATGTCGCACCGGATCTGGCCGACACACTCAGCCGCTATATGTACAAAGTGGATCCGCCAAAATTTATGTTTGCCTATGCGGATTCGGGTTTTAACTATAATATGCCCTGGAAAACACCGCTTTCGCTCTTAAACGGGTATCTTACAGATCCCAATTCAGAAAAAACGTTTAAAATGGTTTTTCAGTTTGACAAGGAAATGGATCGCGAATCCGTGCAAAACATTGCCAACTGGCATATTGGCCGATCCACTCAAAGTGGCCCGGGCCAGGCCTATAATTTCGGCCGGCCGATTCCGAACACAGAAGTCACACTGCCCCCATTACCCAAAAGTGTCTACTATGATCAAGAGAATCTAACGGCCACCGTCTATTTCACCGTTAAACAGAATGAAGCCGGAGACGGCACCATCGATCCGGCCCACATCGAGTTTAAATTCAACGGTGAAGATGCCTACGGCCACAAAATGAACCCCAAATACGATCAGTTTATGGGATTTAGCGGTATCGCCTGACGCCCCATTTAGATCTCCAGCAACACATTTTTTGAGCTTTGGCAACTGAGCATACAGCGGTTGATGACATCATCAAAATTACCCGCCTGATATTTAATATCACAACCAAATATATCTGAAGCTTTCAGGTATCATTGGTCATTATTTAAAAATCATACCCAAACAATTCGATGTCCCTGCGATATCTTGTTCGCACCAATTCCTGTGTTTCGGGTGTAAAATATTGCCGGTAGTAAAAGGGGTCTTTTTGTTTCATCAACTTTTTATCAACTTTCCACCCTTCCCTACTGTTCAACCAAGGCAATTGGATGTCAGGTAGTCCGATTCGTTTGCAGGCAATCGCAAAATCGTCAGCAAGATTTTCAATCTTCCCAATGAAATCCACCAGCAACTGGCCATTGCTGTCGGATACAAATGCGTGTTGAGAGAGCCAGTGACGGTTGGCGCCCTCATCCTGCCCACTCGGATCTTCCAACAAAAATCTGATAAATTCTTCAAAAGGCATCTTGAGTCTAAGCCCTGAGTACCGGTCAATTATGTGGCGCTGAGTTTCTTCGTTGGCGCGTTGAATTTTATTCACATAACACGAAACAATCCGCGCCCAGGGATTGCGGACCAGTGCAAACTTAAAATAGTTTCGATAGTTGGGATCGTGATCGAGCAGCGCCTGCAACTCCTCATTCACCAGTCTACCCGCCACATCCACAACCGGCTCGCGGTAAAGAGCCGTCAATATGCTGCGGGTGGCGACCTTCGGTATACCAACCCAAATAAAACCGAATTTATCCGAAATGATTTTCTCGCACAAAGGATCGCGCTGTGGTCGAGCAGCTTTGGCCAATTCCCTGGCGCGCCCGACAAGGTCCTGAGGCGTAAAACCGTCAATATTTTGGATTTGTCCTTTGTGGATTTCCATAGCAAATCGGGCCATTACATATGCATCCAGGCGGGTAATCTTTTTTTCAAATTTCACTATTTCTGCAAATTGATTCAGCTGCCTGGATTGAATCGCAACCACCGGAACACCCGACTGAGCAAGGGCGATGGCAATCGACAGTTTGTCTCCCTCAACAGCTTCCATCACGGCAACAGCAGGTTTAAGCGCAACAATTTTTTGAAAAAAATCTTTTAACCCATCTGGATTCGACAAAACTGCAAAGTTTTGGTCGTTGGGCAGAACATGGGCCATTATTTCATTTTCCGTTAAATCAATGCCGGCAACACACATATTTGATGGGGTCATTTCCATAATTACCTGCAAATTAAATAATTTTGGTGCGATTGGACAATCATGTGCACAAGAATTTGAAAATTAAATACGATTTTTTCGCAATCTTCATGCCTAACTATCTTAAACAATATATGCAGGTCATATTTTCCCATAATGATCGCCGCGTGCGTTCATCATTCACATCATCACAAAACTCATATTTTTTTAACTATTTGTATTCATTTAATATTTGAATTTTTATGGGCCCTTTTTTTATCTCTGGTACAAATAGTGCATAGTTGTAGGCGGAATGTCATCAAAAACGTCATCTTTAGCAATGCGCTTGATAATATCAGAAGCCGAAACAAAGGCTTAAGGTTCTGAGCGATTATGCCGATAAAAGAAATGGTCTAGACGGCAACAAGGACTATTTTTAAAGACTTGTAGCTACATATCATTTTTTTTAAACAGGTAGCTTTTGACAGCAATGGCAACAAAAACCAAAAAAAAGTGCGTTTGTAAAAAAAGTGACCTGGAGCTGTCTCTGATCCAGAGCGAAGAAAAATTTCGCCTTCTGATGGAGTTGGCCACCGATGGCGTATTGGTGGTGCAAGACGGTAAAATCAGGGAAGTGAATTATTACTTGGCCAAAATGTGCGGCTACACCATTGATGAGGTTTTGGACACCGATCTGGCCAGTTTCTTTCATCCCGATGATATCGACACCATCGAAAAAATATATGAAAAGCCATTAGAGGATGACAGCGCCCTGGCCGTGCACGAATTGACGCTGATGTGTAAAAACGGCCTCCGGGTGGATGTCGAAGTCATTGCGGGCCGTTTTATTTTTCAGAATAAACCGTCTAATCTGTTAGTGGTACGCGATATTTCAGAGCGCAGCCAAACTGAACGAGAATTGGTCAAGGCCCGTCAGCTGGAATCCATCGCTGCCCTCTCCGGCGGGATTGCTCACGACTACAACAACCTGCTAACAGCCATCATCGGCAATATTACGTTGGCCCAAACTTACCTGGATCCGGATGATAAGGTTTTTTTATTGCTCAGCCAAGCCTTAAGAGCTTCACAGACCGCCAAGGATTTGACCCAGAAACTGATCACATTTTCAAAAGGCGGGACACCGGATAAAAAAATCGCCGATGTCGCTAACCTGGTCAGAAGCACCACTGAATTTACCCTGAGCGGTTCAAACGTGAAATGCAATTATCACTTTGCCGAAAATCTGTTGCCGCTGGAAGTCGACGGCCAGCAGATCGGGCAGGCGATTCATAATGTTATTATGAATGCCCGTGAAGCCATGCCCCAAGGCGGATCGCTTGACGTCAGCGCCGAAAATGTAAAAAGCAGTGAACTTATACCCGGATTGCGAAATGGGAAATACATCAAAATATCCATTACCGATCAGGGCAAAGGCATTTCCAAAAAAAACCTGGATCGAATTTTCAATCCCTATTTTTCAACCAAAAAACAGGGGGATAAAAAAGGGACCGGGTTGGGGCTATCGATCTGCCATTCAATCATTAAGAAACACGGCGGCAATGTAACCGTATCGTCTAAATACAACAAAGGTGCCACCTTTCATATCTATCTGCCATGTGCCACATGTAAAGTGCCTGATCAGCAGTTTGGCGAGACCTACGAGCAGGAAATTCCAATTTTTGGCGAAGGCCGGATCTTAATTATGGATGATGAAGCCATGATCCGCAAACTGGCCGGCGAGCTGCTGACCTACCTTGGCTATAGTGTCGATTTTGCGTTAAACGGCACCGAAGCAGTTAAATTCTACAAACAGGCACTTGAGTCCGACACACCG
Organism: Desulfobacterales bacterium; assembly: GCA_030066985.1. NCBI lineage: Bacteria > Pseudomonadati > Thermodesulfobacteriota > Desulfobacteria > Desulfobacterales > Desulfobacterales bacterium. The sequence continues at coordinate 82,752 of JASJAN010000011.1, read as the reverse complement.
TTTGATGCGGTTATTTTGGATTTGACCGTTAAGGGCGGTATGGGGGGCAAAAAAGCCATTCAGCAACTGACCAAAATTGATCCCCATGTGGTGGGTATCGTCTCCAGTGGTTACAGCAATGATCCGGTGATTGCCGAATATGAGCGCCATGGGTTCAAAGGCGTCGTCACCAAACCATACACCATGGGCGAGTTGGGCGAAAAATTGAATCAGGCGCTAATGAGCAGCCAGAATTAATCCTTCTCTAAATTGAGCAGCCCAGTTTCGTGCCATTTTTAACCCCAGCCCCTCACCTATTGCACTCCCGCTGCTTTTATCTTAAAATTATTCCCATCGCATGTTCAACTTCCACTTACATAAAGGCAAATTACTGATCATTGTCTTGTTGGTTGCCGGTGCGATCTGTGGCAGCTTAGCCGGCGCATTTTTCGCGCTCACCCATGATCTGCCCCAGATCCGTGCGCTGGAATCGTTCAAGCCCGATGCTGTTACTCGTATTTATTCCGCCGACAAGGTTCTGTTGGCCGAATTGTTCATTGAGAAGCGCGAGCCCGTACCCTTGGCAACCATTCCGCGGCATTTAACAGCAGCTTTGGTCGCCACTGAAGATCGCAAGTTCTACAAGCACAGCGGTGTTGACTTGAAAGGTATTGCCCGGGCCATTATCAAAGACATCAAGGCCGGCGAATTCGTTGAAGGTGCCAGTACGATTACCCAACAATTGGCCAAAACGCTTTTTCTGACACCCCGCAAAACACTGGTGCGTAAAATAAAAGAAGCCATATTGGCCTTTCAACTGGAGCGGCGCTATACCAAAGATGAAATATTGGAATTGTACCTCAACCAGGTTTACTTCGGCAGTGGAGCTTATGGCGTGGAATCGGCCGCCAAGATATTCTTCGGCAAATCCGTAAAGGATTTAGACTTGTCCGAATGTGCGCTGGTGGCCGGCATGCCCAAATCGCCTTCGCGTTATTCACCGCTGGTCAATCCGGATCTCGCTATCAAAAGGCGTAATACGGTTCTCAAGCAAATGCGTGACACCGACATTATTTCAGAACCTGTCTACCAAAATGCCAAAAAAAAGCCGCTCGCAACCAACAGTCGCCGATTCGGTCCCTCAAAAGCGCCCTATTTTGTCGAATATGTCAGATCTTCACTGGAACGTGAACTGGGCTCCTCGCGTCTGTATAAACACGGCTTATCCATTTACACAACGCTTGATTTCCAGTTACAGCAGACAGCTGAACAGGGATTGGCTGACGGGCTGACCGCTTTAACAGAACGGATGCAAAAAACACCAACAGAAAAAATCGATCCGCAGGCCGCCATAGTTTCCATCGATGTCACCACCGGTGGCATCCTCGCCATGGTTGGCGGTAAAGATTTTTACAATAGCCGCTTTAATCGCGCAACCATGGCGTATCGCCAGCCAGGCTCGGCTTTTAAGCCCTTTGTCTATGCCTATGCCATCGAACAAGGTTTTGCACAAAACAAAAAAATTCTGGATGCACCGGTTGTTTATAAGGGCGCACAGGAAGATCAGGATTGGAAACCGCAAAATTTTTCCTTAGAATATAAAGGCGAAATGACGCTTCGGCACGCATTGGCAGTCTCACAAAACATACCGGCGGTGCGCTTGCTACAAATCCTGGGGCCACAGTCTGTGGCCCAATTTGCGCATCAGTTGGGCATCAAGTCACCTCTGGCATCGAATTTATCTTTGGCACTGGGCACATCAGAGGTGACTTTGATAAATTTGACCGCCGCATATGCCGTATTCCCCAACAAAGGCCAAAGAATTCAACCCTACGGCGTACTGGAAGTAGTCGATCGGCAGGGACGCGTCATCTGGCGGACAAAACCTCAAAGAAGAGTGGTGATGTCACGCAGTACGGCTGCGGTTGTCACCAACATGTTAGAAGCTGTAGTCAAAGAGGGCACCGGCCGGCGTGCGCAGGTACTGGGCAAATCCGTCGCAGGTAAAACCGGCACGTCCAATGAATACAAAGACGCTTTATTTGTCGGTTTTTCGCCACGCATTATTGCCGGCGTTTGGGTGGGCCAGGATCGCGGAGTCAGTTTAGGGAAAAAGGAAACCGGTGCCCGGGCCGCTTTGCCCATATGGATTGATTTTATGAAGGTTGCCCTTCAAGAGGAACCCCATCTGTATTTCGATATTCCTGATGATGTCAACTTAATCCGCATGGATCCCCTTACCGGACTGCCTCAGTTAGATGATTCAAAACCATCCGTTGCCGCCCTGTTTAAAAAAGGCACCGAGCCTCAATCGCTCCATTAAGCTGGATAAGAGTTGTATTTTTTAAGCGAACAATGCTATAGCTCGGTTTCCGAGAAATTAATATATAATATTTTGATTTTAATTGAGGTATTAGAGAATAATGATTCGAAAAGCAACGATCAAAGACGTCAAGGCCATTCACGGACTGCTGCACGAATATGGCAAAAAAGAAGAACTGCTGGCGCGACCTTTGAGTGAGCTATATGATCATGTCCGGGATTTCTGGGTATATGTCGATCGTAAAAACGAACAGCTGATCGGTTGCTGCGCACTGCAATTTTGCTGGGAAGATCTTGCTGAGATTCGATCCCTGGCGGTCTTGCCCGAGCATCTGGGAAAAAATATTGGAACTGAGCTGACGAAAACGGTATTACAGGAGGCCGTTACGTTTAATGTCAAAAAAGTGTTCACCCTCACCTATAAACCGGATTTTTTCAAACAATTCGATTTCGTTCAAATCGAACGCTCCGACCTGCCTTTGAAAATATGGGCCGACTGCATCATCTGCGTGAAATTTCCAGACTGCGATGAAATCGCCATGATGAAAGAGTTTGAAGGGTGACTAAATTGACTAAAGTTATTGATTCTTGTTTGTTTAATTAAAATTGATGCTGTGCAGCGACCCATAATTTTAGGCACTTTAGCTCATTTTAGTTCACTTTAGTCACTTGCAGGATGTGGTTCTATGAAGGTTTGTGATGAGATCGAAAAATTAGAGCCGATTACGTATAGATGATATTTAAAGGAATAGGCGCATACTTCCCTATGCCCGGCTTGGGCAGAATATGCTGTTCACCAACCGTTAGCCAGTACAGGTCCGATTTAAGGTTTCTTAGTTTTCCGTCTTCAGGCTCACGCGCATGATAGGTTGCGGTGTAGCTGGCCTGAAAGATGCAGATCCCGCATCTTTTTTCTCTGGCGACAATATAATTCTTTCTAAAAGCCTGTGGCGTTAAACCGTTAGCTTCAGCGATCTCATTTAATTCCTTTATGGATCGCTTGATTAAAACCGATTTATAAATACCCCTTTCGGAAATACGGATCAACGCTCTGGATTCGCTGCTGCCCACATAAACAGTTGAAATTCCCGGAATGCGCTTGAGATATTGGGCGGCGACGATAGCTGCTGTTCGCCTTCCGCCGACCATCACTGGTAGCCCATAATACTCAAAAAATTTTTTTTGGATATCTTCGGCGTATTTGTCACCCTTTTCAAAAATATCCTTGGAGATATAGCGCAAACTGCGCGCCATATCCTCAGCGGCTTCAGTGATCGGCCAATCAACACGAACATGAAAGTGTGTGAGACCATAACGGTTTTTGGTTCGGCTGGTTGTATCGCCTTGGATGAGCAAGGCATAATCAACTGGCAGCATTATTTTTAGAAAGCTTTTAAAATAGATCGACTCTAAATATTTCCAATTACGGTCAAACTTTTCTGATAGCGCAAGGGTTTTAAACCGCAGAAGATTTTGCTTGGTTGTTTTGTTGACATCAAAATAACGAATATATTTTTTATGTTCGGGCAATACTGAATCTTCTACAAAAATAACCAGAAAGGCGTTTTGAGCTTCGTATTCCCGGTCCGGTATACGCCCTCGCGGTTTCATCTCCCTCTTTTCGACAAAAGGAAATGGTATTTGAAGTGAGCTGAAATTTTCATAAGAATCTATCAAGGCATACTGCAGTAAAAATTGATCCAACTCATCCCTCAGCAGTTCGTAATAGGAACGCCGCAGCTTTTCAATGCGGCTCAGTTCTTCTCTGTATTTCCAATGTGCCAATATCTTCTCCTGACCTGCATGACCTTAAGTTGCTGAAAATCAATAAGTTCTGATCTATATTATCATGATTTACTATAGAGTTAAAGGATGAAAATATCCGACAAGAGTTGGCCCGTTTAGCCCGTTGTGCCGGTTAAGCCGGTTGAAATCGGAAGGCTATCTGGTTATATTTGCTGACGGGTTAACGGGCAAACCGGTCAACTGGCATAACCCGATGATGTGTACATTATATGGATAATAGAGAAAAGATCAGATTGTTATAACTGCTTTCCTAAAATGGCATCTACTTGTTATCCAGCTTCTCAGCCCACTTATATATCCTCTCGCGATAGCAATAACAAAGCAATGCTAGCGCCAGGCAGGCAATCATCACTACTCCCAGCAAGGCATAATTCTTCTCATAGAGGAATGCGCCCTGGACGCTGAGTGCCATTGTGCCCGGCATTCTGCCGATGGCGGCCATTAAAATAAATAACTTAAGCGGCAGGGTCGTTAAACCAAGGGCCAGGCACAAATAGTCCTTTGGAAAGCCAGGAATTAAGAATAAAATGAAAATAATAATTATGCCCTGGCGTTTTAGCATGGCGTCGATTTTTTCTAATTGATGTGACGGAATGAGTTTTCTGACGTAGCGCACGCCTAAAAAACGGCCAATCATAAAATTTAACCAGGAGCCAAGAGTCAAACCAATTGTGGAGTAAATGAACCCCGGCATGGTTCCGAACAGATAACCACCGATAAAACCGGTGGCTTCACCGGGGACCGGAGCAAATATGACCTGCAATATCTGCAGAAAGATGAATATGGGCGGCGCACTGGAGCCAAAAGAAGCAATCAGATCTCGAATTTGCTCTCGATCAGAAAGCAATCGATAGCCATCGAGGATTTTTTCCCAGATGGGAATACGAAACCAAAATACCACCGTACCGATAGCGATAAGTACTAGCAGAATTGTGATTTTAAGTTTTTTGGAAATCGCCTCTGGCGGCATAATTTTATGGATTCGGATGGGTAAATTTCTGACGGATTGGCAAGGGGTCAATCATAAAGGCACCGCATAAAATTTTGTTTTTTGTCTTTTGGATTGGATCAGTGCGATTTGAGCTGATCTCTAAACGGCGCTACTTTTTCTTCTTTTCCAGAGCTTTTTTGCGCGCCCATCTTTCAACAAAACTGATCGTGCCTGAACTGTGCGCACGTTTGACCTGCTCTTTTTTTACCTGAATGCCCTCTGGTCCTGTGATCGCTTCCCGCAGGCATTCCGTTTTGCAGAAACACACCATACAGCTTTCAGGAGAGTGCCTTAAACCGTCATCTCCCAGCGGAAAGACAGCATCAAGATTTCCGAAACAATAAGGGCGCTCTTTTTCTTTTTTAGTCATTGTCTATAATCAAAAATAATTATTAAGTGTGTGCATATGTTAACACGAGAATATAAGTGAATACGCTATTTTTATTTTGTATCTTTTGGCCCTTCGGGCTCTTCGTGTTAATAGACGAACATCTACAAATACCGGTATCCTTAAGCATTTGACTTTTGCTGGGTCAACTGTTCAAACTCGCGATTCATACGTTCAATATAGCCCTGGTCGGCAAAACTGAAATAGTGATTGTCACCAACAATAATATGCTCGTGTACGACCATGCCCATTGCTTTACCGGCAAAGACCAGCTGACGGGTAACAGCCACATCTTCTGAAGACGGCTGCGGATCACCTGACGGGTGATTGTGGGCAAAAATCAGAGCCGCAGCATCATGGCTCAAGGCCGCCTGAATGACTTCACGAGGATACACGCTGCTGGCTGTTAAAGTCCCTTCAGAGATCGTATCTGCAGCAATCACCTGATTTTTCGAATTTAAAAATATAACCTTGAAACATTCCCGGCGCTTATCTCCAATTTGATGGTACAAATAATCAAAAAGTGACCTGGAATCATTGATCGCATCTTTATGGATGAGTTTCTTTTCAAGATACCTGTCTGCCACTGCTTTAATCAGTTTGATACCCAAAAGATTTTTAGGCCCAATTCCGGAAATTTTGCAAAGCTCCTGCTGTGAGGCTTCGAGTGAGCCCTGAAGCGTTTTAAAGCGCTTTAGAACTGCCTTGGCTGCATCTTTGCAATCTTTGCGTGGCGTGGCCAGAGTCAGCAAAAGTTCAATCACCTCATAGTCATGAAAACCTTCCAAACCATTCGCCAAAAAACGTTGACGCAATCTTTCCCGGTGGCCGGCACCTTTATGCTCCTTTTTGTTGCCGTCTTTGGCCATTTGACTGCTTTCGATTCTAAGTTATTTTGGGGTCAAGTTTCCAATATAAGGTTTCAGTGTTCAGGTGTCAGGTGTCAGACCTTCGGTGGCCTAATTCGAGTCCTTGCTTCTCAGATGCAGTATCGAGCACATGTTTTCGCTGTTTTCTGGTTTTTGCCTTATGCGCCCTGACACCTGAACACTGAAACCTGAAACCTACTGTTTACTGACACCTGAATCCGCCTGCGGCGGAACACCTGAAACCTATGAAGGCCTACTCCTCATCCAGCTCCTGTGTCAAAGCTCGGGTCATCAATCGGTGAACGGCTTCTTGGGGTGCCAGATCTTCGTAAAGGATTCGATAAATTTCGTGGCAGATAGGCATCTCAACTTTGAGTTTACGTGAAAAATTGTAAACGGATTTGGCAGTTTTAACCCCTTCAGCCACCATATGCATTTCATCCAATATTTCTTGAAGTTTTTTACCGCGACCCAATTTGATACCCACTGTATAGTTACGGCTTAAATTCCCAGTACAGGTCAACACCAGATCACCAAAACCTGCAAGTCCGGTAAAGGTCCTTGGATTGGCGCCCAGATGAAGACCCAGACGCCTGACCTCGGTCATCCCACGAGTCATAAGCGCTGCACGGGTATTTAAACCCAAACCCAGGCCATCCAGCATACCGGCAGCAATGGCAATCACATTTTTTACTGCGCCTCCCAATTCGACACCGACAATATCGTCACTGGTATACACCCTGAAATAAGGCGTGGCGAATACATGCTGCACCAGGGTGGCTTGATCTTCACTTTTGCACGCCACAGTCACGGACGTGGGAATTTTTTGAACGACTTCCTTGGCAAAACTGGGGCCTGATAAGACTGCCAATTGATCTTCGGTAACTTCACTGAGATTCTCTTTGATCACGCCGGACATGGTTAAGTGAGATTTTTGTTCAATGCCTTTTGAGGCTGACACGATCACGGTGCCATGCGACAGAAAACCGCTCATTTTTTCGGTCATGGTCCGCATTAAGTGCGAAGGCACAACGATGACAATTACATTTTTAGCGGTAACTACCGCTGCTATGTCATTGGAAGGCTTTATATTGGCGGAAAGCTTATGACCCGGCAAAAAAAGCTTATTTTCCCTAGATTCCTTGATCTGGTCTTTAACCTCCTTTTCATATACCCACAGACTGATCCGATAGCCCTTACTAGCCAGCAAATCAGCAATGGCGGTGCCCCAGCTACCGGCGCCGACAACGGCGATTTGCAGCTCATCCAAGTTATTTTCACTATTGATACCCATCATGTCTACTCTTCTTCTTTTTCTGCTAGGCGGGCTGCGCCGACCACGCGTTCATCGGCGTCCATACCCATTAGTTTTACACCCTGGGTATTGCGACTGATTATTGAAATCGATTCAATTTGCATTCGGATGACTTTGCCGATATTGGTCATCAGCATTAAGTCATCATCATCGGAAACCAGCAAAATGCCAACGACCATCCCGTTGCGTTCGGTGGTCTTAATCGAGATCACCCCTTTACCACCGCGTTTTTGAACCGGATATTCATCAATGGATGTTCGCTTGCCGAATCCGTTCTCAGTAACCGCGAAAAGCGTCTGACCATGACTAAGGACCTCTGCACCGACGATATGATCGCCTTCGGCCAGACGCATTCCGCGCACACCGGTAGCGACACGCCCTGATGGCCGCACATCGGATTCGTGGAAGCGGATCGCCTTTCCATTGCGTGAACCCAGGAAAACATTCAGGGTACCATCGGTGATTCTGGCCGCAATCAACTCATCACCTTCCAGGATATTCAAGGCGATAATCCCGCCGACCCGTGGACGACTAAAGGCCATTAAATCGGTTTTTTTAATCAAACCATTTTTAGTGGCCATCAGGACATGATATCCCGGTTTAAATTCCGGTACCGCCAAAACAGTGGTCAATTTTTCATCTTTGCCAAAATTCAGTAAATTGACAATCGCTTTTCCAAGGCTCATACGGCCTGCCTGGGGTATATCATAGACCTTGCACCAATAAACTTTACCCAAGTTGGTAAAAAACATAAACGTATGATGGGTAGAGGCCACGAACAAATGTTCGACAAAGTCATCTTCTTTGGTCCCCATGGCCGTTTTTCCCTTACCTCCTCGACGCTGGCTCCGGTAGAGGGTGATGGGGTTGCGCTTGATATAGCCGCGCTTAGATATGGTCACCACCATATCCTCTTCAACGATCATATCCTCAATGGTAATTTCTTTTGTCTGTTCAACCAATTCGGTGTAACGATGATCGCCAAACTGCTCCTGGATTTCTGTCAGTTCTTCTTTTATGATATTAAGCACCAGGCGCTCGCTGGACAAAATTTCTTTAAACCTGGCGATGTCCTTAAGAATATTTTTGTAATCCTTCTGAATTTTTTCGCGTTCGAGCCCGGTCAACCGTTGCAGACGCATGTCTAAAATGGCCTGGGCCTGCTTTTCGGAAAGGCTGAATTTTTTAATCAATTGCGACTTCGCATCTGCCGGAGACTTGGCAGCCCTGATCAGCGCTACGACTTCATCCAGATGATCCAATGCGATTTTTAGGCCCTCTAAAATGTGCGCCTGATCTTCGGCTTTCTTAAGATCATAGCGTGTTCGCCGAATAACGATCTCCTTGCGATGCAGGATAAAATTTTGCAGTATCTCTTTTAAATTCAGGAGTTCGGGGCGGCCGTTCACCACCGCCAGAAAAATGCTTCCGAAACTGACCTCCATGCGGGTGTGCTTGTAAAGCTGGTTGATCGTCACCGCCGCAATCTGGCCCTTTTTTAGCCCCAGCGCGATGCGCATACCCTCACGGTCCGATTCATCCCGAACATATCGAATACCGCTAATGCTTTTATCCCGAATCAGTTCGGCTGTTTTTTCAATCAGCTTGGCCTTGTTCACCTGGTAGGGAAGTTCGGTAATGATAAGGGTTTCACGCTGGGTGCGCTTATCTTTTTCAACAATAATCTTCGCCCTGATACGAATACTGCCCCGGCCAGTGGCATAGGCATCCCGTATGCCCTCGGTGCCATACACAATGCCGCCGGTCGGAAAATCCGGACCCGGCACGAGTTTCACAAGCTCATTGATGGAAATATCCGCATCGTCGATAAGGACTTTAAGCGCATCGATGACTTCAGAAAGGTTATGGGGCGGAATATTGGTGGCCATACCCACAGCGATGCCGGCCGAGCCGTTGACCAGCAAACTGGGTATTTTTGCCGGCAAAACGGTGGGTTCCATTAAAGACTCATCATAGTTGGCGGAAAAATCTACCGTTTCTTTTTCCAGATCCGCCAGCATTTCATGGGCCAGGCGCATCATGCGGATTTCGGTGTAACGCATTGCCGCCGGCGGGTCACCATCGATGGAACCGAAGTTACCCTGACCATCAACCAAAGGATAGCGCATCGAAAAATCCTGCGCCAGGCGCACAATGGTGTCATAAACCGCAGCATCACCGTGCGGATGATACTTACCGATAACATCACCGACAATGCGGGCCGATTTTTTATAGGCCTTATTCCAGTCATTTTTGAGCTCCCGCATGGCATATAGTACACGGCGGTGCACCGGTTTAAGACCATCTCTAACATCCGGCAATGCCCGGCCGATAATAACGCTCATGGCATAATCCAGATAAGATTTTTTCATTTCCTTTTCGATGCTGATTTCAGCATGATTTTCGCTTTGATACATCACTACTCCAGATCAGTATGTTATTGGTTATCGGTAAATTGTTAATCAGGATTACTTATTAAGTGCCGGTTTACTTTAAAGGCCACTTGATAAAGCACCCCTGAGTCACCATAAGCTATCGCTTCTAATAAGCCTTAATAACAAATAACGAGTAACTAAATGGCTATTGAGAGGATTCAATCAGCTGCTGATAGCTGGCTTGATAAATTTCTGCCAGTGTTAAGAACGCCGTTACGACCAGGGGGCCGTATATGATCCCCAAAATCCCGAAAAGTTTCAGTCCCCCGATGATAGATAGAAATACAAGCAGGGTATGCATCCGCACCCGCTGTCCCACCAGTTTGGGTTTGAACAAATACTCAATACAGCTTGAGAGAAGTATGTAGAACACCAGAAAAAATATGCCGGCGCCAATACGACCTTGGGAAAATAAAAGAATGGCAGCCGGTATAAAGACGGCGCCAATCCCTACGATCGGCAAAAATGCCAACAAACCCATAATAACACCCCACACAAAAGGTGATTTTAGACCAAAAGCGGCAAAAACAATCCCGCCCAGAGTGCCCTGAATCAATCCACCCAAACCGTTGCCGAGCAGAATAGCGGTGGCAATGTCCTTAAATTTTTGGATCAATATTTGGTCCTGATCATCTGGCAAGGGGGAAATCTTGACAACAAAGGATATCAGCCGCGGGCTATCGATTAAAAGATAGAATATAATGAGCAGCATAAAAAAGAAATTGACTATAAATTTTAACACATTGGTGGTAATCGACCGCGCCTGTTCGTATAGGAAGAGTGCCACCACCCGTCCGACTTCAGCAATCGCCCGATTCAACTGCTCGCCGGTGATTTCAATCTTAAATCTTGCCAGAAAGCGATTGACGTTATCGAATATGTCGCTTTTTTCAAGCATTTCCATAATGGGCTTGCTTTGCAGTGCCTCGCGTGCTGTAAGGTATAGCTCCCAGGCCTCGTTGGCTAAAATGCCTACCAGAAAGGATAGCGGTAGAAACAAAACGAAAAAAATCAAAATACAGGTCGACAAGGATGCCAATGCGGGTTTTAATTTGCGGTTCAGAAATTTAAATACCGGTGTAAACACGGCGGTGACAACAATGGCCAATATAATGACAGACACGAAGGGCCACAGCAGCCAGCCCATCAAGATGCAAGACAGGAGAAAAACCGCCAGAAAAAACCATAGAATCATATTTGGCGGGCCCTGATGGTTCACATCCCCTCCATACAATAAGGTATAAGTAAACAGATGGGCTATCGCCCGTGAATTGGGTTGGCCATTGTAATGGTAATTTTCAAGAGAGGGCGCTTGTAAGGTTTGAGGACAGGCGCTTTACTTGGTAATAAAACCGCCGGCTGTTAACAGCAACAGGATTTCATAAATGAAAACATACAGCCAGCTACCACCTGAAAAATGGAAAACAACACCGCCTCCGATGATGGCTGGAACAGCATAGAATACCAAAATACCCAATTTGCGGCTAACATCCATTGGTGATGAACCTCCTTTTGGTTGCCAAAAGCCTTTGCCAGAAGCTGACCTTGGGGCTGAAATGGCCATAGAGTTTCAGATGAGGCACCTGCATTTAGTCAATATCAGCAACCGACAGCAGCGGTACGAGAGCAGGTTTGTCCCTTGTTGGTTTCTAAGACCAAAAAACCCAATATTTTCAATGGCATTTAAGGCCTAAAATTTAACTAACCATTAGCAATTATTACAAAAAAAGTAAAGAAAAAAATAAACAAAGGTTCAAGGTTCGGGGTTCCGGGTTCAAAGGTTAAGGTGCAGGCGAAAATTTAAACTACTGTGTTCAGGTTTCTGGGATTTATGCATGAAAATATACCTGAGATGCTGCCATATCCGGAACCCACGGTTTAGCGTTCTACGATCATTGCCATTCCCATCCCGCCGCCAATGCACATTGTAAAGAGGCCGGTATTATAACTCTGGCGCTGCATGTGATGCATGCCAGTAACCATCTGTCGGGCTCCGGTGCAGCCGATGGGATGTCCGAGCGAGATGCCGCTCCCCAATTCATTGGGGCGATCGTTTTCAATTCCCAGCTCGCGCATACACCCGATGGCTTGAGAAGCAAATGCCTCATTCAGCTCGATCATTTGAATATCATCCATGGTCATGCCGGTCGCTTTTAAGGCCTTGCGAATGGCTGGAATAGGTCCCAACCCCATATAGGCCGGATCGACACCACCAGCAGCAAAGGCTTTAATTTTAACAATCGGCTCTAAGGATAAGGATTTTGCTTTTTCGGCACTCATCATGACAACCGCCGCAGCGGCGTCATTGATGCCCGAGGCATTTCCGGCTGTTACCGTTCCATCTTTTTTAAACGCCGGTCTTAACTTGCCCATTTTCTCCATATTCGTATCCATGGGGCGCTCATCGGCGTCGAATACGATGTCACCTTTGCGGGTTTTGATGGTGACCGGAGCGATTTCGCGAGCAAAAAGCCCTTCCTTGATGGCCGATCGTGCACGCGTGTGGCTGAGAACACCCAGTTCGTCCTGCTCCTGCCGACCAATATCATACATAGCGGCAATGGCTTCAGCTGTCACACCCATATGATAGCCGTAAAAAATCTCCCACAGACCGTCAAAAACCATCAAATCCAGTACATCACCAACACCGGTCAGCTCCATCCGATGCCCCCAGCGCGCTTTGGGCAGGGCCATTGGCGCCAGACTCATATTTTCCTGCCCACCGGCGATGATGACCTCAGCCTGCCCCAACATAATGGCTGAAGCACCCAGAGCGATGGCTTTGAGCCCCGAGCCACATACTTTGTTGATGGTATAAGCCGGGGTTTCTTTTGGAATACCGGCACGTACCATTGCCTGCCGGGCCGGATTCTGCCCCTGGGCCGCCTGCAGGACGTTGCCCATAATGACTTCATCCACCGTTATGGATTGACCGTCGTCACTCCAGTCATAAGATTTTTTTTCCAGTTCGATCAGGCCCTGATCTTTGAGTTTGTCAGGAGCCGCTGAATGCATAATGTCGTTTGAAACCGGTTTCAGATTGACCCGCTTTAAGGCCTCTTTCATGACCACCGCTCCCAATTCGGTCACCGGCACATCTTTTAGACCACCGCCGAATGTTCCAATTGCCGTCCTCGATCCGCTGACAATGACCACCTCATTCATTATAAAACCTCCTCAATGAGTTTAACAGTTTAAAGCCTAAGTTGAGCGATTGTCGAGGTCGAAGGTCCGCCTCTGGAGAATTGCCGCCTTGTTGGGTCGTCTTGTCCCGGCGTAGCTCGTAGAGCGAAGTCGGAAGCTGAAAGCGGAGCCCAAAACGATAAGGAAAATGGCGTCCCGCTGTAGTCAGCTATGCGGGACGACATTTAATCCGCCGACGGCGGAGTAAGATCGGCAATCCCCTTGCGGTTTCAAATTTTAAAATCTATGATAGATAGAATTCATTAAATCTAAAAGAATGATCTTTTTAAAATTTGAAACGCTCAACTTAGGAAAAAGATTTTTTATAACATGGTTATCAGACGAAGGTCAACGCTGATCCGATGTGCCTCATCCTTTTTTCATATCAAACGCATCCAGATTATTGGCTGATGCTGGCGGCCAACCGGGATGAATTTTACGACCGGCCGACCGCAACCTTGGATTATTGGATCGATTATCCCGATGTGCTCGCCGGACGCGATTTAAAAGGCAACGGAAGTTGGCTGGGTGTGACCCGCAGCGGCCGAATTGCAGCCATCACCAACTACAGAGATCCAGCCACCATCAAGCAAAATGCGCCTTCGCGCGGTATCCTAATTCGTGATTATCTGATCGGCAACAGTCCCCCGCAGCAATATATGAATCAGGTTGGTGGAATCGGGCATCGCTATAACGGATTTAATTTAATCGCCGGTGATACCAACGGGCTCTTTTACACCTCAAATCGCTCTGGTGGCGTTCAGCACCTGAAGCCCGGGTTCTATGGGATCAGCAACCATCTGATCGACACCCCCTGGCCTAAGCTTAAAAGGGGCAAAGCCATGCTTGAAGGCCAATTAAATGGTGAAGAAGAAATAGATATCAAAAAAATTTTTAGAATCCTTGCCGATCGATCACAACCGGATGATGCTGAATTGCCAGACACCGGTGTGGGGTTGGAGTGGGAACGAATCTTATCACCAATGTTCATCACGAGTCCGGATTACGGGACCCGTTGCTCTTCGATTGTTTTGTTTGACACAGCAGGAAATATCACCATGCTGGAGCGCTCGTTTATCAGGACGGCTGATCAAATCAAAACGGAAAAGACAGGCCAATACCGCTTTAAGGTAAACCATTAACCCCCCTGATCCTTTTTTGCCTTTGCTTTTTGCAGTAACTCACGCCAGCGATCGAGTCTTTCCTTTATTTTCCTTTCAAATCCTCTTTGGGTCGGAAAATAGAAGCGTTGCCCCTTGAGTTTTTCTGGGAGATATTCCTGGGGCACGATCGCATTTTGGTAATTATGCGCATATTTATAATCCTTGCCGTATCCCAGATCTTTCATCAAGTGGGTGGGCGCATTACGGATATGCAAGGGAACCGGCAATGAACCTGTTTTTTTTACTGCCGCAGCGACCTTGCCGAATGCGGCATATATGCTATTGCTTTTGGGTGCCGTCGCCAGATAAACAGCTGCCTGGGCAAGCGCCAGCTCCCCTTCCGGGTGCCCCAAAAATTTATAGGCTTCCATAGCGCTCAGGGTAATGCCAAGGGCCTGGGGATCCGCATTGCCGATATCCTCGGAAGCAAAGCGCACCATGCGTCTGGCGATGTAAAACGGATCTTCACCAGCCGCCAACATTCGCGCCAGCCAATACAAAGCGGCGTCCGGATCACTGCCTCTCAGGCTCTTATGAAGGGCGGAGATAATATTGTAGTGTTCTTCGCCGGTTTTATCATAGACAAGCGCCTTTTGCTGGATGGCAGTTTCAACATCCTTTAAGGTGATGGTGCTGACCGATGTCGAACGACCGGATTCCCGCTTGGACAGCACCAACGAAGCGGCTACTTCCAGGCTGTTTAGGGCCACTCGCCCGTCACCGTCAGCAATCCGGACAATATAATCGTGCGCTTCGGGATCCAACGAAAGCTCAAATTTTCCCAGCCCTTTTTGCGGGTTTTGCAGACAATGCTCAATGATGGTACCGAGGTCTTCTTTTGTGAGTTGATCCAACGTGATCACCCGACAGCGCGACAACAGGGGCGCAATGACTTCAAATGATGGGTTTTCAGTGGTGGCGCCGATCAGGGTGATCAAGCCGCTCTCCACATGGTGCAGGAAAGCATCCTGCTGGGCCTTGTTAAATCGATGGATTTCATCAACAAACAAAATCGTACGCTTGCGATACATTTTCTGCTGGTCGCGTGCTTCCGCAATCACTGCTCGTATTTCTTTGACACCGGAGAGTACGGCTGAAAAATGAACAAAATGCGAGCGGGTTTCTCCGGCAATGATTCGAGCCAGCGTTGTTTTGCCGCAGCCGGGCGGACCCCATAGAATCATTGAAAATATATGGTCCGTTTCGATGGCATGCCGAATCAGCGACCCCTCACCCACCGCGGCTTTCTGGCCGACAAATTCATTGATAGTGCGCGGCCGCATTCGCTCGGCCAACGGCATCGTCTCTGCCGCCGCTTTTTGGGCATGATAGTCAAAGATATCCATAGAAAAATACCTGTAGGTATTTTTTGTTATTGGTTATTTGTTAGCGGATTTTTTCCTCTTTCGCCTTTTTTTTGTGCGTTGTTGGCGCGGTCTCAGCAACAGTCGAATGGGCGTTTGGTCCAGCGCGGCGTGCTCCCGGATCTGATTGATTAAAAAGCGTTTATAGGAAAAATGGACGGCTTTTGGATGATTGACAAAGCAAACCACTGTGGGCGGTCTGGTGCTGACCTGGGTGGCAAAATAAAATTTAAGCGGTTTGCCGCGATGCAACGGCGGCGGATTTTGCGCCGTGGCAGTTTCCAGAATGCGGTTCAGCTGCCCGGTTGCGATTCGCCGCACATATTGGTCATAGACATCATCCACCAGCTTAAAGATTTTGGTCACCCGCTGACCGGTCAACGCTGATATGGTCATGGCTGGCGCAAAACCCAGAAATTTGGCCCGCATTCTTAGCTCCGCCAGATATTTTTTGGCCGTATGGGTGTCCTTTTCGACAAGATCCCATTTATTCAGCAAAAAAATACAGCCGCATCCGCGCTCATAGGCATATCCGGCAATATTGATATCCTGATCAGTGATCCCCTCGTTGCTATCCAAAATAATCAGGGCCACATCGCAACGGTCCAAACTTCGCAACGCTTTGATAATCGAAAACTTTTCAATTTTACGGGTGACTTTGCCCTTGCGACGTATACCGGCCGTATCGATCAGCAAATACGATTTACCCGCCACCTGGCAGACTGTATCAATGGCATCCCGGGTCGTGCCCGGCCGGTCGCTGACCAGCAGTCGTTCCTGTCCCAAAATCCGATTAATCAGAGAGGATTTGCCGACATTGGGACGGCCGACCACCGCCACACCGATGCTCCCTTCAAGCGCCTGCAACTCACTGTGCTGAGCTACCGCGGCAACCCTTTCCACCAGGGCATCCAAAAAATCCACCATCCCGTAGCGGTGCTCTGCCGATATGGGATACAGAGATTCAATTCCCAGGCTGTAAAATTCAGATACATGCGTTTCGCATTCGGCGCCATCGATTTTGTTAATGGCATAGAAAACCGGTTTGGATGTGACGCGCAGCAGTTTGACAATATCGCGGTCAAAGGGCGAGATCCCCTCTTTGCCGTCCAGCAGCAAAACGATGATATCGGCATCTGCAAGGGCTTGATGGACTTGAAATCGAATTTCATCGGCAAATTCATCGCCTTCGGTGAATCCGCCGGTATCCACCAGGGTAAAAGCAATATCGTCCCAGACGGCATCACCGTAATGCCGGTCACGGGTGACACCCGGGAAATCATCCACCAGGGCATCCTGGGTGCGTGTGACCCGATTGAAAAAAGTGGATTTGCCGACATTGGGACGGCCGACGATGGCAACAATGGGTTTCATGGTAAATTTTATTTGAATAATGTTTTTTTGTGTTTGTTACGCAACAATGCTAATCGATTACATTTAGGGCTTATTGCGCGAAAATGCAAGATTTTCCACTGAAGAAGTAAAAAGACCGTATGCTAAACAGACCTTTATGCCGTTTTGAAGCATATTGAAGCTGTGAGAAGAGGAGAACCATCGGGTTTTAAAAAGGATAGGAGAACTGTGGTTCAAGCAAATTTTTAATTTGAAAATAAATAGGCAAAACCATTATGTACGATTCTGCCTATTTTTAGTGCCTAAAGTTTAAAAGCCGGTATATTGCTCTAAAAGTGTCTCTCGGTGTGGGGCCTCATTTAAGGATTGCGCCCCAAAGGAGAAGAATGGTGTCCCTTGGCATGGATTTTTAGAGGGATCAACATCACCGAGATACGTGCCATCCAACGTGTTACATTGATTCTGCGACACTTGGATGGCGACGCCAAACGCACAGCAGGTAGAAAATGCCGCCGGAGGCGGTTCTTGACCCTCGATGAGTTCGCCCGGAATACTCTCGATCGAAAGGAGATTGACGGTTTTTTTGAAGACCGAACCGGTTATATAGATCCAGTAGGCACGATCATCTTGCACGGTGTCATTGTCCTGGTCGAGAATATCGGGTCCATTTTGAACCCGCAGCGTGTGCTCACCGGCGGTGGTTGCATAAGGGCCAGCACTGAATCCGGGTTGGACGCCAGCGGATGCGACCGTTTCATTTCCTTTCTTTAGGACCGCACCCAGTGTGGGCCCTGCCGCTAGGTTGCGAAATTAAACCGCTGTCTCAAACCCATTCTCAATGGCATCCAAAGCAGCTGTATTATCAAAGGTCATGATCGAAACCTGATCTTGGGCATTGAGGCCGAGGGTCACGTCGATCTGGGCTGAGTCGCTCAGAAATCCCTGTCTTGCCGCCAATACTGTGCCTTGACAAGGTTCATCGGGTATGGATTCATAAAAGATGATGGTGTGCTGTCCGGCCTCGATGTGCCTTGGGCCCATTTTGGCGCCATAGGGCTGGTAGATGTACTCGCATTTCCCGTCGATAGCGACGTCCACCGGATTGCTGGAGGGAACTGCGCCAGGAAGGGCGGGCAGGCCGTGGATGACGGTAATTAAAGCAGCACTGGCCGGTACGGCCAATGCGATCAAAGCGAACCACAACGTAATAGATAACAGTTTACGGGTCATAATTTTGCTCCTTTCTGTTTTTGAGGAAATTAAAGGAAAGATCTTGATGCAATGACGGTTGTAGAGACCACCGAAAAAAGACAGGGAGATTAAGAAAAGGTAGCGAAAATCCAAGCGCTCTAAAAGGGGGCAAACCCGTATAGTTTTCAATAAAAGAATAAAACTATATCTGTCAAGTTTGATTTTGATGAGCAAAGAAATTGTAAAATGGATATGAAAAAAAGCCGCTTAGGATGCTTTGGTTCGGAAGACCGCCTCGACAACATTGCGCACGTATCGTTCATCGGATATGCCATCGGTGGCTTCTTGCGGAAAAGTGATCAGGGTTTTAAAATAATCACTGAGTTCTCGGAAAAGTGCTATGCGCTCCTGCGGATCAAGCGTGTCCCGCCGCATAATCGACTGAACGGCAATCTGCGCTTCTTGCGGCGTGACATGTTGCCGCAAACGGGCTTCCAAATGGGGATATTCATGGAAGGAATTGTATTTGCCTTCTAAAAGCTGATTTAAATCCGGCTCTGAAATCCGCGGGTTCCAGGTAACAATCGTATTGGCCGCAAAATCACCCAAACGTTGGGCCCGCTGGTTAAACAGACATACCAAACCGCCAACCAAATACAGCGCCGGCAAGCTATCGACGAATCTGAGCAAATTGCGAATCACCACCTGACTGAATTGCAGTCGCAGCCCCTGCGCGTCCATCACTCTGAGACGTAAAAGCTTTTTTCCCAATGTTTGACCTTGCCAGTACCATTCCATAAATATTCCGTAGCCAATTGTAATCACAAAAAAGCCAATAAAATTGGCGGCCACGGCAAGATCACGGTTGATAACGCCTATGATCGTAAAGAGGACATTGAGAATGGACATAATGGCAATGATGGTCCCCAGATCAATCGACCAGGCTAAAAAACGCGTTACCGGTCCTGCAAGACGTAATGAAAATTCAACGCCTTCTGGTGTCTTAATGATGAGTGTGTTTATTCTATCCGTCATTGGTGTTTGCTAAAACAGTATGTCATACCTAATAAATGAGCTTAAATTTAAGAGACAAGTAATTTTTAAAGATTCCATAATAAATTTTAGGTATTTACAATTTCTTTCTTTCGACCGGCTCTGCCTAAAAAAAAGACCAATATCAGCAACTCAATACATCCAAAAGCTATTTTGAAGGTATAGGACAAAACCGGTTCGTGGTACTGCGAAAAAAAGGCTTCAATAATTCCCGCCCAAACCAGCATCAGCGCCACACCGCAGATAAGCGTAACCAGATCGGGTGATATTTGGCGCAGTCGCATGCGCAAAGATATGGGTTTTCCCCACCCGATGAGTGCGCTGGCCAGGACGATGCCGGCCTGCCCGGCAAGTAATATAGCCGGAATTTCAATGGCGCCATGCGGCAGCAACCAGCCGAGCAGAAAAGCAGACTCCCCGGCCAGCACGTAATCGATGGCAACAGCCCCCAAGATGACCCCGTTGTAGAACAGCATTATCAGAGTGCCAATTCCCCAGGTCGTTCCCAGAGCGAGAGTAAAAATGGCGACCTTGGTATTGTGGGTCATTAAAAAGGAGGAAAAAGAACTCTTGGCCCCCTTGAGTCGATCGGCTTCGACGCTTTCTTCATTTTTGACGCGCTCGGAAGGATCGCCCTGAAGATGTGAAAACGGCAGCAGGATTTGTTTGGTGTTCGAATCCACCATAACGGCAAATCCGCCAAAGGCCGCCCCCACCAACATGGCTATCAAGCTGATCCAAAAAGCGCGCAAATGCTTGCGAAACGTTTGTGGAAAGGTGTTAAAGAACCAATGTAAAGGTCGCAAGCGATGGGGTTTTTCGCGGGTTTCATGGATCTCGCCAAAGGCCCGACCGACCAGCGATTCAAGATATTGACGGGTGTTGGGTTCGGCTGAAAAAGTTGAAATTTTAGCCAGATCGGCTGACGCACGCTGATACAAATAATGAAATCGTTCTAGCGCACCCAGCTTTAACTTTTCTTCCGGTTTTCTTTCCAACCGATCCAGCACGGATTCCAGCTCGGTCCAATAGAGCTGCTCTTCGGTGATGAATTTTTGCAAATCGATAATCATATTTTAAATTGCCTAAAGTGCACTAAAATTAAAAGTGCCTAACGTTGCGGTGTCACTTTCCGCCATCTTTTATAGAAACAGATAGAATACATTAACTTTAGCCACTTTAGATTACTTCTCACTTTAGTCACTTTCTAAAGAACTTGTCTTCTTTTCAATGACAAATACTGCCCCACTAAATCCGTACATAGGTTTTCATTTTCAAGCATTGCAAAACCGACACCACGTTTTTGCAAAATCTTTTGGGTTTCGCGCAGCCGCCGCCAGAGCATATGTCCACCCAGGTCGGTATAAATATCGTTGACCGATGAAACGGATTCCGAAGTAAACAGCGGCTTGGCGGTCAATGGTTTGATCATATTGACCAGGACCACATGATGTCTGGCAATGATATCGATGTGACGTGTAAAACTGTCTGCCAGGATCGGATCATCCAGATGAGTGAGAAAAACCATCAGGGCGCGGCGACGAATTTTGGTGCCGATAAAGGTAAACAGCTCAGCAAAATCAGGGGATACATTTTGCGGCTGCAGCATATAGAGTGAATCCCGACAGACATTGAAATGGGATTTACCCATTTTGGCCTTTAAAAAAGAGCGCACCTTGTCGTCAAAGGTCAAAAGGCCGAACAAATCGCCTTGTCGCTCTGCAGCCAATGCCATAATGAGGGCCGCTGTAATAAAACGCTGCAGTATGGGGACCATATCGTTGGCAGTGTTACGATCTTCTCTGTTGCTTGCCAACTTCTTTGTCGCTGAAGATCGAGCGCTTAAGCGCGATGCATCAATGATCACATATATTTGCTGGGTTCTTTCGATCTGATAGACTTTGGTAATCGGTATGCCACGCTTGGCGGTTGTCTTCCAGTGGATATCTTCAAAACTGTCACCGGGAACGTATTCTCTAAGCTGTTCGAAATCCCGGCCCTTTCCGACCTGTCGTTGGGCATGAATTCCCAGGCCCCTATTCAAAAAAAGTCCACTTAAATTTTTATGTTCATCAAACAGGCTGGGATACACCCGAATCTCCATACGGGCTGCAACTGCCGATCGCACAGCCCACAACCCCCAGGGCGACACCGTTTCCAGATAACACCGATCCATCAGAAAGCGTCCTTGCTTTAGACCCGTCAAAGACCAAGCGATAACTGAGGTTTGGGTATCCGACGGCAACTCGACAGCCAGCTCGACTGTAGGGGTGTCGATTTCTTCCGGGAAAGACAAGCCCAGTCGTATACGCCTGATCGTCGAGTTCCCATTTTCGATATGGAGGTTAAAATTGCCCTCGCGGCCTCTTGAAATTCGAACGACTTCCGGCAACATAACCTGAATCCCTTGCAATCGGTCCTTGGAGCGATAAGCGTCTGCAACAACCCCTGCGATAAGGCCAACCGTCACCAGAATGGTTGGGTTTCGCATCGGCGCCAGTAAAGCGACCAGCAAAGTGCAGGGCAACAAAATCAACCCCACCATCAGAATTAGCCGGTATGTGGGTACAATCTTCATTTATTCAATATTGAAGTTAAACTATCTTTCTTATCCGTGCACAACGAAGTCAATTTTTTCATCAAGATTTCAGGTGTCAGGATTACCAACCTGATGATAATTAGCAGATTGCGCATGGCCTCATTTTTCTGAAACCCGAAACCTGACACCTGACACCCAGTCATGCCAGAAGCCAGAGGCCAGACGCAAGCAGCCAGCATCGCGCAGCAGCGCTGTTGCTACCGCGGTACCGCAATTTCTTTTAAAATATTCTCAATCACTTCTTTGACCGTTAGCCCTTCAATTTCATATTCGGGGCGCAGAATCAGGCGATGTTCCAGAACCGGAAAGGCCATCTGCTTGATATCATCAGGTGTCACAAAATCACGGCCGCTTATGGCCGCAAACGCACGACTGGAAAGTAAAAGCGCCTGCGTGGCCCGCGGCCCGGCACCGACAAGAATGCTTTGATGCGAACGTGATTTACGGACGATGTCGACGACATAAGCAACCAGGTCTTCCTGCACCAGAATTCCAGCCATCGCCGCCCGCAGCTTGCCGATGAGTTCTTCCGTTATGATCTGCTGAACTGCCCCGCTGGCCAGCGTGTCTTCGGGTGCATCCTTTCCCAGCATACGCTGAGCCAAAACGAGTTCATCCGCTTTGCTCGGCGGGTCCATGTTAATCTTAAGCATAAACCGATCTTTCTGCGCCTCGGGCAACGGATAAGTGCCTTCATATTCAATCGGATTTTGAGTGGCAAATACCGTGAAATTTGGCGATAACGAATGCGTGTCGCGGTCGATGGTGACTGTGCGCTCTTGCATGGCCTGCAGCAGAGCCGATTGGGTTTTGGCAGGCGCTCGGTTGATTTCATCGGCCAGCAGGAAAGTGCAAAATACCGGGCCTTTAACCAACGTAAATTCATTGGTCTGCAGATTAAATACTTGCGTTCCGGTAATATCGGTTGGCATCAGATCGGGTGTAAATTGAATCCGCGCAAAATCGGAGCGCATCACATGCGCAAGGGTTCTGACCAGCAGTGTTTTGGCAATGCCCGGCACGCCTTCAATCAGTGCGTGGGTACCGGTAAAAATGGCAATTAATGCCAGATCAACCACATGGTCATAGCCGATGATCACCTTGGCCACTTCCTGTTTGGTTCGCAACAAAGCCTTTTTCAAAATTTCGGTATTCTCATTCATTGTGTCTTCCTTTTGAAATAATTTTGCAGATCTGCCGATAGCCGACAACCGGATCATTGGATGGTGGTCTATAGGCTTTCATTTTCTCAAAAACGCTGTTGGTCGAATCGCTGGGGTCACTCCCAAAGTGCAGGTTTCGCTGGAAAGCACGTCTCCATTCATACGCACAGGTCTGTAGCAATTGCTGTGCGGGAATATTGCGGCGCAACAGGCTAATAAGTCCCTGGGTGGAGTCGCGGCTGGAGTAAACGCCTTGGCCTGTAGGGTCGTGGCGATTTTTGGGAGGCGGTACAAAATAGGCCGAATTTTTCCAGACGAACAAAACGGCCAAAACAGCAATGGCACATATAAACCAGTGGAAACGATGCTTCTTAATCAGGCTTAACACGCCCGGTTGCTTACGAATGTCCAGATGCGTTTCATCGAAAATTAGCCGTGTATTGGGTCCAACTGTCCAAGCCAACAATTCCGGATACCGCTCGGATCGTAAAGCTTCATTACTGATGAAAAAGGTATCCGCCAAAAGCACCAGGCTGCCATTGCCATAGGATCTTTCTACGATAACCGGTCGGCCCTCTGCGGAATAAATAACGCGCCAGCTATCATCCAAATCATCAAAATAAACGGCTGTGTGCCAGGAAATGCGCTGCGGCAAATTTTCTGTACCTGCCAACGGTTCGTCAGTAATAGTTTTGACAGCCGTGGTCGCCGGGGTATCAGCAAATGCCAACAGGAGCCCCCATTTGTCTCTCAGGTCAACACATTGGGTTTCTGTTGATGAGATGGGCTGCTGGGAAGTACTATCGGATGGGGCCTCCCCCGTGTCGGCGTCCGCTTGAGTGTCAGCGGATTCATCTGTTTGACCGTCGTTTTGATCTGGAGATGGGTCGGTACGGTTAGCCGAGCATGATGATATGCGCCATTTTGCCGGTTTTTTCTCAACCGGTATAAATGAGAGGACCAGCCGGCCACCGCTGGTGGTTAAACGCTCAATAACGTCAACCCATTCTTCAGCCACGGATTCAGAATTGAATACCGATGCACCAATAAAAAAAAAGGTGCTGGGTTGCTCAAATTCCAAGTTTGCCAATGTCTGGTAGTTGCGCTGCACTGAAATGTTTCTCAAATTTTCTAAACTGCGATAAAACGCCCGGCTTCCTACTGGATCGCTGCGCAACGTTGAGTAAGGCGGATAAATGTCTCCGGCTTCAAAGCGCAGCAGAAACAGTTTAACCACCCCGAGCAAAAAGCCGGTAATAATGACGACAAAAATAATGGTGCGTATGGCATTAGCCTTGGGCAAGGGTAATCATCCTTTTTTGAAGTGCAGCAAAATTCTCCAATTCAGATTCTTTGATCGACCGCAGCCCATACCAGACGCGATCAAAAATTTCTCTGCTTTGCCTAAAATCGGTTAACAAATTATGTTTCTGGTGAGCCCTGCGGTGCAGCTCGGTTTCATATTCGCGATTGGACTTATACTTTTCGATCGTAATCAACTCATGCTCAGCCAGACCGGCCAGGGATGCCAAATAAAAGGCCCGCAAGGCCAAGCGCAGGGATCCTTTGACGGCTAATTCGCGTGCCAAATCTAGCCAGCGGTTTACCGGCAGGTCATCGGCGGTGGTATCTTCGTCTTCAAGATCCGGCATGGTCTCCACGGGCGCCGCTGCAATTTCGGCTTTGGCGACCTGGCGTCGGCTCAAAGTGCGCCACACAACATAGGCCAGAACGATCACTAAACCGATTATTAAAGCGATAACACCAAACTGTACCAGGGAGACCCAATTTACATCCGCCGCATTTTTCTCGCGCTCACTGGTCGGAAACAACGCCAGCAGCCAGTCAATTAATTGGTCGATCCAATTGATGACAGTGTCGAAGCCTTCACTGATCTTGTCAACAATCCAGGTCACCACAGCAGCAATGGGGCCTTGAGGCTCTGTTTGATCTTCAGCCTGCACGTCTCTGGGCATCCGCCACATGAATTCCCGCTGCTGCATGACTTCATCTATCGAACGATCCAAAGCCGCTGGCGCGACTTTCTGCTGCGCGTCGGTTACAGCGCGTGAAGGGCTGGCAATCAACAGTCCAAGCACAATCAAGCCGATGATGGCCAGCGACCGCCCGATCACCAATGCCTTTAATCCCAATTTTAAATCATCACCGGAATGAATAGCGGTCCCATAAAAACATCGCAAGGCGTAAACAGTTTTAACTAACGGATTCAGACATAAATAGGATATGCCGATTGTCACCACCCAGAAAGTGGTATTGATCACGTGAAATCCGCTGAGCGTAAACAAGGATTCGATTCCAAGATATTTTTTGACCAGATGTGGCACCATGTAAATGGCACTGGCGACATTTAGTAAAACGACGATACCAAAGACGAAGAAAATGGACATCAATATATGGTTCTGCCGCGGCCACAATTTGGCTTGCGACCAGGCCTTTTGGCATAGCGCTTTTGGTTTATACTCCTCGTTTGCCGCTTCGACGGTCACGTTTTGATAAAACGCATAGCACCAGCCAAACGGCAAAGCGACCACAGCGGCCAGCGGCAACACAATAAAAGCTGTCGCGTGAATCAGCGTTTGGGTTGTTACCAGCGACAGGACGCGTTGCTGAGACCATTTTTGTGGTGGTTCGCCGCTCAATGTCTTTTTTATTCGTGCGGCAAAAACCACATGCCAGCATTTCATCCATATATAGAGAAGCGCCATCCCCAGAGAGGCCACCGCATGATATTGGTGGGCATCAGCACTGCGGCTCATATCGGCCCAATAATAAAATAGCGCCAATACAAATGGCAGTGTTCCGATGGCGTAAGCAGAGAGTAAAGACAAGGGCGCTTTTCGCAAGAGATGGACGGCTTCTTCCACAAGCAGAATCGCACTTCGGCGATGTTCTTTGACCCTGGGCTTCATAGCTAATCCCACCACCCCTTTTCCCATAAGGTCCCTTCGTGAAACGCTGAGGGAAGAGAAAGTAAAATTTGTCCAAGGTAATAAAAAAACACCCACAGCACTGTTGTTCCGATTAAAAACTGCATCAAACGCATCATACTGCCAAAGCGGCTTTGATCTGAACTTTTGGCATCGGCATCTGTGCTCAAGCAAGTGGCGCACAATACCTGATCATCATGTTCTGTCACGCATTCACGGCAAAAATAACGCTGGCATTGGGGACAACGAGCAACGGCTTCCCGCAACATATGATTGAAGCAGCGTTGGTGCAGTAAATCTTCCATTAAGAAATCCTTTTGGGTGTAGCGTCAACAACTGGGGCGGCCGAATCGCCTGCAGCCGTTAAATTGGCACGCAGCGATTTTCGTAATAAGCAAAGTCCTGGTATACCGATGGCCACCGCACCGCTTAAAGCGATAATGTTAAGGGTCATCATCAAAGAGCTGTCCCAAGGCGTCATTTTGGAAAACAATTTGATCATTTCCCATTGATTGTGGACAATGTCGGGATTCTTGAAAGCCAGTCCCATACTAATGATATAGCTGCTGATAAACGAAAAACAGACATATCCCAATGCCGCCCATGTCATCGTGCGGACGGGGTGCTGTAAGTTGCTTTCATACTGTTTGACCAAGGCGATGACAACGCAGATTCCCATCATTAGCATTACGGCGATTCCCACAAAGGTCAAACCAACATGCGTTAGCATAAAACCGACCGCCACTATCAGGCCATGGAAACTCAACAGAACGAACAGCATCAGATGCACCCGCCCGCTTTCGTTTTTGCGGGCTTTCGAGGCTCTTTGCTCCAGACGCGTTGGAGGCCTCTGCTGCCCAGCGTTTGAAAGTTGTGCACTCTGTTGGATAAGGGTCTCATGCTGCAGAGGCCCCTGAAAACGTTCGATGATCGGTTTAACCTGATTCATGACCGCTTGCGCCGTGGATAAACGATTGAGCGAGTGTAGTTTTTCAGTTTGAACAGCTGTCAACAGATGGGTTTCACAGGTGGGCCCTTTGATGGCATTGACCAACAAAATAACGAGCATAACGAACGCTATAATGCCATTGAAAGGAATCCAGGCACTTGCCGAAGTCGCCGCCAGAAGAACGAAAAGACCTGTCAAAGCACCCATCACAAAGTTTTGAATTTTTCCGGTTTCGGTTCGGCGCGTGATGATCGCTTGAATGTCGTTGAAGTAATAGCGTTTATAATCTTCAGAACCCCAGCGCGCATAAATCTGAAGCAAGTGATCTTTGCCCCGCCATAGGGTGTGCTGCCCCATAACAAAGCCTTTTTTCTTGCCGGGCAGTCGATGGTAAGTTGGTGGTGGTGGTACAGCCATTTTTTCCCATTCACAACCTATCTCTTATACAGTCATTGCTAATATAGAGATTGGTTTGTTCCGAGTTTAATTAATCATTTTCGCGCAAAGCCCAATTGGACCACAAAGAAAAAAAAGCGTGTATCTTCTTTACGCTTTAGCGTCTTTGCGTAAGGCTATAATTCATCTTATTTAAAATAACCGCTTGCTTAGGCGGCCATCAATCCGCCGAAAAACAGAAGCCACCCTGCCAGTTGCAACCCGGCAATCAAAAATGCCATGACAAAACGAATTTTTGTGCGGGGGATAATGCTGCTGGGGGCGTTCCAGTATCGAATGACCATAAAAATAACGATCGGTGCAGAAAGGATGGTCGGCCATATAAACAGTGTTGAAATCAGCGCAATCGATAATGCCACCGTGTCATAACATACCCGATGATTCTCCAAATTTTTAATCTTGCGTTTGGTTTTACCGGTCTCGAGACACGCCGGACAAAGGTGCCGATCATTAAAGTCAACATCACACAACGCGCACAGGAAGCGACCGCAGGCCGAACAGGCCACAGCCGCTTTTTTGGCCGGATGATAAAAGCAACTGGCTTCTTCTTCATCCTGCAGCGGCGCACCGCCCTGGCCGGAAGGCAGCTTGCGAAATAATGCCGGATAAACATCTGCTCGAAAGGACTCATTGCAAGCCTTACACGAGTTCAACGCATACGTGTTGAGGGCTTGTGCATCAAGTGGTGTTTTGCACCGGGTGCAGGCAATCACGGATCGCTCCTTCAATTGCTAATTATGTCAACAACGGTAGTTCAAACTATAGAACCCGTGGCATATTCAACCGGAGTAATGGAGTAGCCTACTCCGCCGAAGTAGCCTCGGCTACGAAGGCCGGACTGGAGTGCTGGAGTATTGGGAAAACCTGAATTTTCAAAAATCCATTAATCCACTACTCCATTACGCCAACACTCCATAGTGCGCCTATATCTCCCCTGACTTGATCACACGGGTGTCACATATTCGGTCATGCAGCGAGCGCTTTTGGTCATCAAACCCGGCCATGATATAGCCGATTCCAAGAATCAACCCGCTGATATATTTAGCAAAATGTCTGCCGACAGATCTGCCATAACTGATCATCTGTCCGTCGGCGGTGACCACTTTTATTTTACAGGCCATTTTCCCCGGTGTCGCACCATATTTGCCCACAAACCAAATCTCATAGGCAGCCGGGAGGACAAAATTGAGAATTGTTGAAATGACTTGAAAGGTGACGAATACAGCCGGTTGATCAAAAGAAAAGGCACCCAATAGGGTTATCGGAAGATAAATTACCATGCTGATAATGCCCAAGATGATATAATCAATAAACCAGGCCCCAAAACGGAGCCAAAACCCGGCATAATCCATAGCACCGGAAATGGCGACACCCTCTTTGATCTTTTGAACAATAATCGGTTTACAGCCAGAGCACACCCAGACATCTGAAAACCGGATCATGTCATCTTCGGCAAACGCTTGACCGCATTCAGAACACAATGATTGTTGGGCCGGCGGCGCCGGTTCCCTCGTTGCGGCCTCACCTTGGGTTTTACGGCGCACAAAAATACCCAAGGCTTGCCACTCCGTCATGCCGGGCTGCCAGACAAGGGTATTGGCATCTATTTTTTTGGTTCTGATCAGGGACTGCAGCTCAGTTTTGCCAATCGGTCCGACCTGCCGATCACCATCAGCGTAATACAAATTCATGCGACACTCCGGTCGATTTTCACCGGTCTATTTTGTGGCTAATTTAGTGCTATATCGGCCAGATACACCTCAAACTTAAACTAGATGCGCCTGATTGAGACGTTGCCCTCAATCAGGCGTTAATTGTTAGGGATTATCGGTCACTTCAATTTAGAACTAAGAAAGATTTTAGTTCTTATCAAACGCTTAACCGACAACTCCCGTCATGGGTCTTATTTTAGCATAAATTGACTGATTCGGCTGTAATTTTTGGGAAAAAGGGTGAGGTTAGTGTAATATCTGGCTGAGAAATAGTTTGGTGCGATCGTGCTGGGGATTTTCGAAAAACTCTTCGGGCGTGTTTCCTTCCACAATCTGCCCAAAATCCATAAATAGCACCCGGTGGGCCACGCTCTTGGCAAAACCCATCTCATGAGTCACCACAATCATGGTCATACCCTCCTGGGCAAGGTCTATCATAACATCCAGAACTTCTTTGATCATCTCGGGGTCCAAGGCAGAGGTGGGCTCATCAAATAGCATGATTTTCGGCGACATACACAGACTGCGGGCAATCGCCACCCGTTGCTGCTGCCCCCCGGATAGCTGTCCAGGAAATTTTTGGGCTTGCTCGGCAATATGGACCTTTTCCAGATAATGCATGGCGGTTTCAACAGCTTCTTTCTTGGGCACTTTTCTGACCCAAATCGGCCCCAGGGCCAGATTATCAACAATGGTCAAGTGCGGAAAAAGATTGAAGTGCTGAAAGACCATGCCGACTTCGGTTCTGATTTTTTCGATATTTTTGAGGTTATTCGTCAGCTCAATACCATCAACGATAATTTTGCCGCGTTGATGCTCTTCCAAACGATTAATGCAGCGAATCAGGGTTGATTTACCGGAACCTGACGGACCGCAAATGACGATACGCTCTTTTTGTTGAATGGTCAGATCAATACCTCGCAGCACATGGAATTCCCCAAACCACTTGTGCATATCAATAATTTCGATAATGGGTTCCGTCTCTCTCTGTGTATCGCTGTTTGCTGACTTTTCCTCGGTCATTGGGTCCTCTCGTTCCAAATTCGAATGAAACGTATTTGTTAGACTTCTTAGTGTTCTTCAGTAGACAATTCCTTTTCCAGCTTACGGCTGTAATTGGCCATCGAAAAACAGCCTAAAAAATAAAGTATGGCAACAAAAATATAAGCCTCGCGGCTGAAACCCATCCATTCGGGATTTGATAGTGTCGCTTGGGTGGTTTTCAACAGATCCCAGAGTGCGATGATGACCACCAGAGACGTATCTTTAAAGGCGGAAATGAGGATGCTTACGGTCGGCGGTATTACAATTTTCAGTGCCTGGGGCAGTATAATCAGCCGCATGGTCAGAAAATAGTTTAGCCCGATGGACTCAGCAGCCTCGTATTGTCCGCGCGGCATAGCCTGCAAACCGCCGCGAACGACTTCGGCAATATAGGCAGCTGTAAACAAAATAATGGCTACCTGGGCCCGCAAAATTTGATTGATGGTAATGCCTTCGGGCAAAAATAGTGGAAAGATTATGGAGCCCATAAACAGCAGACTGATCAGCGGGACGCCGCGGATGAGTTCAATGTACACGACGCACAGCATGCGAATTGCCGGCATCCGAGACTGACGACCCAATGCCAGGACAACCCCCAGAGGATAGGCCGCAGTGAGCCCGAAAACGGATAGCAGCAGCGTCAGCGGCAGCCCACCCCATTGAGAGGTTTCTACCCCGGGCAACCCAAAGA
Source organism: Desulfobacterales bacterium (assembly GCA_030066985.1). Taxonomy (NCBI): domain Bacteria; kingdom Pseudomonadati; phylum Thermodesulfobacteriota; class Desulfobacteria; order Desulfobacterales; species Desulfobacterales bacterium. The sequence goes on along the minus strand of JASJAN010000011.1, from coordinate 51,778 downwards.
GCCCTCCGCGCATCAGAAACCCCATAACCACCAAGCCGATCAGCCAGGCATAAGCCAAGTATTTATGCCAATGATTTCGGTCACGGCTGTAAAACAGCAAGCCAAATAGGAGCAGCATGGCAATCAAAGGCCGCCACTGCTGGTCATACGGAAAGAAGCCAAAAATAATGAAGCGCAAATTGGTCGTAATAATCGACCAACAGGCGCCGTCTATGTCCCGGCACACGGCTCCGGTGGTATTCCAGACACTGTCAATAAAAGCCCAGCGGATAAACGGTGGAATGATCTCCCACAGAATATAAAGTGTTACGATCGTCAGCAGGGAGTTAAACCAGCCGTTGAACAGATTGGCTTTCACCCATCCAAGGACCCCCACACTCGAAACCGGTGGTTTTAACTCCTCTACCGGTGTTTCCTGAACATAAGCTTCCATGGGCTTTTTATCTTTCGACCAGTTTAACCTTTTTGTTGTACCAATTCATAAATGCCGAAGTGGACAAGCTGAAAAACAGATAAACCGCCATGATCAGGGCCACGCCTTCAATAGATTGGCCGGTTTGATTAATAGTGGTATTGGCGACCGAAACAAAATCCGGAAATCCAATGGCCACCGCAAGCGAGCTGTTTTTGGTCAGATTCAGCATCTGGCTGGTCAACGGCGGTATAATCACCCGCAACGCCTGAGGTAAAATCACCAGATTCAATACCTGCGTCGGTTTCAAAGCAATGGACATGGCGGCCTCGCGCTGGCCTTTGCTCACCGATTGAATGCCAGCCCGCACCACTTCCGCAACGAATGCGGCTGTATACAGCACCAGGCCCAACAGCAGGGCTATGAATTCGGGGCTGAGCGTCGTTCCGCCTTTAAAATTAAAACCCGTCAGCACAGGCACATCCATTTTCACCGGAGCACCAAAAATCAGCCAGGTTGTCAACGGCAGGCCAATGATGGTGGCGATAGAGATACGGAACACCGGAAGCGCCTGTCCGGTTGCATCCTGCCGTTTTTTGGCCCAGCGCCGGAAAAAGTAAATGCCGATGCAAGCTAATATTAAAGCCAGAAGCATATATTTATGCGCAGGATGGCTTTCGGGAACCGCAAAGATAACGCCGCGGTTGCAAAGAAAGAGTCCATGAAAAGGATTGAGCGCCTCGCGCGGCGATGGCAGGCTTTCGTAAAAAATCGCATACCAGAAAAACAGCTGCAACAGTACCGGGATATCCTGCATCACTTCAATGTAGATCCCGGCGATTTTTGAAACCAGCCAGTTACTCGACAGACGGGCAATCCCGAGAATGGTTCCCAAAATCAAGGTGATGACAATGCCGATAAAAGCGACTTTTAGAGTGTTGAGGGCCCCGACCACCAGCGCACGCCCATAGGTGTTGGCGGCTGAATACGGAATCAGGGTCTCACCGATCTCGAAGGATGATTCCTTGTTCAGGAAGCTGAATCCGGTGGCAATCGCTTGCTTTTCAAGATTGATCAGGGTGTTGGAGATAAGATAGTAGGCCAGTAGCCCGAACATGCACAGCACGCCAATCTGATAAACAATGGCACGCTTTTGAGGATCAAGCCAGAAAGGAACTTTTTCAGACAGATCGGTGTCTGCCGGGATTGCTTTTCCGTCCGTTACCATGGCCATCTCTACGCTAAACGCTACGCTAATTGGATTCCAGTCAAATTGCAGCGCTCTTTACAATTCACGCGATAATGATAAGGCGCCCCACTTGAAACGTGGGGCACCTTTCTGACCGATTATCTGAACGGAGCGGCATACATGATACCACCTTCGGTCCACAATGCATTCAGTCCCCGTTCAAGGCCTAACGGTGTATTCGGCCCGACGTTGCGTTCATAGATTTCGCCATAGTTTCCGACCATTTTGATGATATTGTAGGCCCATTTTTCATCCAGGCCCAGGGCTTTACCCATACCCGGTGATACGCCCAGAAAACGTTGGATTTCCGGATTTTTGCTTTTGAGCATATCATCGACGTTTTTAGAGGTAATCCCCATTTCCTCAGCATTGATCAGGGCCATGACGGTAAATTTAACGATGTCATACCACTGGTCGTCTCCATGCCGCACAACCGGCGCCAGAGGTTCCTTGGAAATAATTTCAGGCAGCAGTACATATTCTGCCGGATTCGGCGAAACCGATCGCTGCGCCGCCAATTGGGACATATCTGAGGTCAGCACGTCACAGCGCCCGGCAAAAAAGGCTTTATTTAATTCGGCGGTTTGCTCAATAACCACCGGCTTCCATTTCAGGTTGTTGGCGCGGAAAAAGTCGGCCGCATTCATCTCGGTGGTTGTGCCCGGCAACACACAAACCGTCGCACCCCCTAATTCTTTGGCGCTTTTAACCCCTAATTTCTTGGAGATCAAAAAGCCCTGACCATCGTAGTAATTGACGGGGGCAAAATTCAAACCGTTGACGGTTTCGCGCGTGAGGGTTTGGGTGGTGTTGCGGCACAGCACATCAATTTCCTTGGCCTGCAGCGCCGGCAGACGCTGTACTGCCGTTAGTGCACTAAATTTGACTTTATTGGGATCAGCGAATACGGCAGCGGAAATGGCCCTGGCGGTGTCAACATCCAGTCCTTTCCAGACGCCTTTGTCATCCGGCATACTGAAACCAAATACGCCGCCGTTGACACCGGCAATAATATGGCCTCTGGCGCGAACCTCTTCGAGTGTGCCGGCCAGCGCAATGCCTGAGGTCAGCACCACCGCCAAAAAGACAGCTACAAGTAGTTTGAAACGTTTCATCATTTTGCCTCCTTTTTCTGGAATTAAAGGTTTCCCCGTCGTCATCCCTCGAAAACATCATCCAGTTAAAAACACGTCATAGAGAAGCGCCGGGTCATCAAAAACGCCATTCAAATAAAAGGTTTCCCAGTCAAGAAAAAATGAATCCGCCTCATCAATTAAACAATTGAAATTAAATAAAATGGCTATAACAGAAAGAAGTTGGGTTTGGCAATAAAAATCTATTCGGGTCATGGCCTGCTTTTCAGATGACCACCAGCGCCTATCAAAACCGGCAGTAGCAATAAAGTTTAACTATGCTCAGTGCCAACTCTTTGGAATTTTTATCCATTTCATTCCTTGAGAATCAAGTTTACGATAAATTTTGCCGATAAGGCATATAGCGACTGAGCAAAAGCCTTGATTTGCACGTTCAGTGAAAAGAGCGGAGTTCCGCCAAATGTAGACTTTCAGGGAGTAAATAATGAATCCATCTGATACCGCTGTTGGCAAATACCCGATCATCGCGCGCTTATTTGAGCTGATAAACCATATCTCAGAAGACCAGTTCATCCTTATTTTAAAAGATCTATTAAAAGAGCAATTTAGCGCTCAATTATTCAAGCTGGTCATCGACATGTCCGATGAGCATCAAGCTGCTTTGCTGAAGCATTTGCAGACCAAGGTTGACACTATCATCAGCGAAGACCGACGTAGATACACGCGCAAACCCTGTTTGATACCATTGACCTACATCGTTCAGGGTCGCCAGTTTGACGGGTATATACTGGATATCAGCGATCATGGGGTATTTATCGAAACCAGCAACGCTCTCTTCAGCAGCCAGGAAATCATCATGACATTTTCGGCTCCCAGCTATCAGAAACCACTGACCATCACCGGTGAAATTGTCTGGAGCAGCCAAAATGGAATTGGCGTAAAATTCAGCCAGCTTAACGCACACCAACATAAAGCCATCACAGAATTTTCGGCAAACAAGTCAGAAGTGGTCAAAATCAAAAGTTAACGCATTCCTTCAATTATATCCGAATCGCACACAACGCAAAATTTGATTTCATCTGTCAGGCTACTGGCTACTGGCAGCTGGTCACTTTCGGCCGGCAATCTGGACCATGAAACTCGCGACCTGCAATCCGTAACGCGTTCAAGGAACGCGCAACTCGTAACCCGCAACTTGCAACCCGGAAACCTGAATTATTCATTGACATATTTTGTAATTTTTCTTATTAATTCAAACGAATATTGATCGAATTAAAAACCAAGCCTTCTAAAAATAACTGTTTGCGGCCATCGATGTTTGTATCGCTCTGAAGTTTATAGCGAAAATACATGTTGCAGCGTTGGAAATCAACTTTGCCAGATGATGACAATTTTAGCGCACCAACGGTAGATGCCAAATGGACCAGAAAAACGAAACCCGACAGCAAAAAGATAACAGGACAGAAATGGGCGCATGGCGGGAGCGTTCTCTGCTAGAAGGCCGCTCGGATCGAGACTGCCACCAAAAGCTGAGCGCGGCATATTTTGAAAAAGGCGGCCTGGAAAGAAGAACGGGTAAGGAACGCCGCCAGGCTGCCGAACGCAGAGAGCGATGGCTGCGGGTCGGAAAATGGCGCAGCGAGTTGGTTTTTGACGAATAGACATTGTTTGTCGTTTTAATTTATAACTAATTAGAAGCCAACGGGCAGAGCCTTCCTAACTCTGCCCTTTTTTGTAAGGAGAGCAATGCAATGCTGACAACTGAAAACAGCGCACTGGTTTTGGTCGATGTTCAGGGCAAACTGGCCCAGGCCATGCATGACAAAGAAGGATTTTTCGATACAATCATCAGACTGGTCAAAGGCGCAAGAATACTGGAGCTCCCCATCTTATGGAACGAGCAAAATCCCGCCGGACTGGGGCCCACTATAACCGAAATTGCCGAACTTTTGCCGAATCAAAAACCACTGAGCAAACTCAGTTTCAGTTGCTACGGTAATGAGAATTTTGTCAAAGAACTCAAAAAGCTGAATCGCCCAAACTTATTGGTTGCCGGCATTGAGACCCATGTCTGCGTTTATCAGACGGCAGCTGATTTAATTGCTCAGAATTACGCCGTCCAGGTGGTTGCTGATGCAGTTGCCTCCCGCACAGCTGAAAATAAGCAAATCGGCCTTGAAAAATGCAAACAGGCCGGCGCCGGTCTGACCAGTACTGAAACCGTCTTGTTTGAATTGCTTAGAATCGCCAAAGGTGACAAATTCAAAGAAATTATCAACGTAGTCAAGTAACATAAGCTGATCATTTTTCTACTCTCCACCTTTCCAACCGCTCAAGGAAATTCCCTGCCAGGTTGCGAGATCATCCAAAGATGATCCTTCGCAAATCATTTTTTCCAAGAAAATGGCCTCATACGGTTAGGTTTAATTGACAAAAACGGCAAATCGGATTAGGATTGCCCCTTTTTGGCTTCATCTGTACCATTGGCTCAATCAGTAGAACGTCTTAATGTGCTCAGATTCAGATCAACAAATTAACCAATGCCAAACGCAAATTTAAACTGGAACAGCATTTATGAATTTTTAACCGGGCCGGCCCTCTGGTTTACCTTTATCTTTTTTGTCGGCGGGCTGCTTATCCGAATGGCTTTCTTATTTCGCCTGAGTCGTAAAAAAGATCGCGTCATTTACAATCATTTCAATGCGGACTGGGGATTGCGATCCATTGTTCACTGGATCATCCCCTTTGCCAGCGCCTCTATGCGGCAGCAGCCGGTTTTTTCGATTGTCGCTTTTATCTTTCATCTGTCGCTGGTGGCTGTGCCGTTGTTTTTAAGCGCCCACATTTTTTTATGGGAGGAAGCTTTCGGCATCACCCTGTGGTCTCTGCCCGACGGGTGGGCCGACGGGTTGACCCTGGTTTTTATTGCTGCGGCCCTGTTTTTAATTGTGCGTCGTCGAATCAGACCTGAGGTCAGAATCTTAACCAGTGCCTGGGATTACACGCTGCTGGTGATCACCATGCTGCCGTTTATTTCTGGTTTCCTGGCCTATCATCAATGGGGGCCATATGAAGTGATGCTGATCTTGCATATTGTATTCAGTCAAATTCTGTTGATTCTGATCCCGATCACCAAGTTGGCACACATGATCCTTTTCTTTTTCACCCGGGCGTTTATCGGCTTTGAGATGGGTGGGCGGAGAGGAGCCCGATCATGGTAAAAACTCGAGTGTTCTTAATTTAATGTAGGCTTGATATAGGTTTTACGAAAATGGAAATAAAGATGTTACCTCACGCAAAGCCGCCAAGCTCGCAAAGGTAAATGATTTTTAAATAATCTTTGCGCCTTTGCGTCTTTGCGAGAGAACTTCTTAACTCTCTCATATATTTCGGAGTTTAAAAATGGCAGACATTGCCGAAAAGAAGTTTGAATACGAGGATGATACCGACAAACCGGTAGATGTCAACCAGGTGCGCGCCATATTGAAGGCCAACGATGGCGCCCGTATAAAAACCTGGCTGAGCATTTGCTCGCGCTGTGGTCTGTGCGCTGAAAGCTGTTTTGTTTACGTGGCCAATGAGCGGGACCCCCATCTAAGCCCCGCTTATAAGTTCAGACACACGCTAGGTGAGATGTACCGGCGCAAAGGCAAGGTGGACCGCGCTTTTTTGAAAAAATGCTACCAAATCGCCTGGCTGCAATGCACGATGTGCAAACGCTGCTCAATGTACTGCCCCTTTGGCATCGATGTGGCCACCATGATTACCATTACCCGCAGCATTTGCCACTCCCAGGGCATCACGCCCAAGCAATTGGCTTATTTTTCTGACCATTGCGACAAAACGGGAAATCATATGGGCATACCGGTTGAAGAACTCGTCGACACCTGTGAGTGGATGGTTGAAGAGGTCGAAGATGATTACAAAGGGGTGGACATTCCCATCGACCAGCCCGATACCAAATACATGTACACCGTCAACCCGCGCGAACCGGTTTATTACCCTCAGGACATTTCATATGCGGCAATCATTTTTGCGGCCGCCAAAGAAAGCTGGACCATGCCGACCTTTGGCTGGGATTGCACCAATCTGCCGATGTTTGCGGGCAACCGCAAGCTGGCCGGTAAACAAGTCAAAAATGTATATGACAAAGCCCAGGAGCTAAACGCCCAGTATGTTCTGATAACCGAATGCGGTCATGCCTACCGCTCGATGGCATTTGAAGGCCCCTATATGGCTGGTTACCCGGATGGTAAACCGCCGGTTAAAATTAAGCATTATGTGCAGTTGATGCATGAATATCTGCGCGACGGCCGCATCCAGATCGATCCCGACAAAAAAATAAAAGAACCGATCACCTACCAAGACCCCTGCAACGTGTCGCGCAACGGCGGCCTGTGGGAGCATGCCCGCAAGATCATTCCTTACATTGCCGAAGATTTCAGGGATATGGCCCCCAACCGGGAACACAATCATTGCTGCGGCGGCGGGGGTGGTATTATGCCCATGGGCCCGGACTATAAACCCTACCGCATGGCATCCGGCAAGTTAAAGGCCGATCAAATCAAAGAGACCGGCGCTAAAATCGTGATCACGCCCTGCCACAATTGCTTTGACCAGATTAATGATCTGGGTGAAGAATTTGAGCTGAACATCAAAGCCCTATCACTCAAGGAGATCATTGTCGAATCCATGATTGTGCCAGACCACCTCAAGCTGGATCCCGAAAACCAAGATTAATTTATTTCTGTGAGCTGGCAATCAAGGCCGCCCCGATGGTTCCTATGAGCCGGGTTTTTTTCAGATACCTCGATGGCATGCCCCATTTTTGTTTCCAGAACGCTGACCACCATTAGGTCGATTTCACCGCACCGGCCGGCAGCCAGCCGTCTTCGACCACCGCTGCTTGGGTGGTGATCGACTCCACTTCAATACCTAAGGTGATCTTACGATCGCCTTTTCGATGACAGATTTAAAAATTGACCGTGTCAGTACCAGTTAATTTTCATTATTTTTGCTTGACTCTGATACAATGTAGCTTTAATGTAGCTCTACTATGTATTTTATCAAAACGAAGTCTTAATATTAAAAATGTAATTTCAAGACCTTATGAGACCTTCTATTTGCAGGTGACCCATCGGGAGCCGTTCTGAAAACCCAACCAAACTTTTTGAAACAACCAGCTTGAAGAAAGAGGCCTTTCATCGTGGCAAACGCAAAAAACGAAAATAAGAAAAAAGTTGATGATCGAAATAAATCCGCCGCTGCGACGCCGGATAACAGGGTGAAGTTTGAAATATACGGCGAAGAAATGATCGAAAAGCGAGTCAAATCAAGCGGTAACAGTGGTCGAGTTTATCTCCCGCCCAATTGGGTCGGTCATAAGGTAAAAATCATCAGAACCGATTAACCCTTCCAGCGATAAGGATTTTGCCCGTGGAGAATTTTCAAGTCAGACGTTTACAAGTGGAAGATGCAGAAACGATTACCCAAATTTACGCCGCTATTACACGCCGTCCGGTAGAACCGGATTTTAAAAGAGTGGTGGAGGGGCATGCCCAAAATGGCGAGGAAGCGTGCTATGTGGCCGAACATCAAGGCAAAGTCGTGGGCTTTATGATCAGCTATATCCTGACAGCCGGTTTTGGTGAAACCAAAAGTGCCTGGATTGCGACCGTGGGAGTGGATCCCGAATTCATGGGCCAGGGTATCGGGGCTGAAATGGCCCAAAAAATATTTGAAATTTATAAGGCGGCGGGTATTGAAAAAGTTTATACCTCCGTCCGCTGGGATTCAACCGATCTGCTTTCCTTTTTCAAAACCCTTGGCTTTGACCGCAGCGCGTTTATCAATTTAAAGAAAGCTATCAATTAGGCATTGGCGGCTGGCAACCGGCTTATTCAATCGGCAGGCGAGTATTAAGCCCGCCCCTACACAAAAACGTTTAATCGAACTTGTAGGGGCGGGGTTTATCCCCGCCCGCAAAATGTGCCAGATGATCAATGGTCGGCAGCCAGAAGCCAGCGGCCAGTAGCCAGAAACGCATCGCTTTTCTACGATGCTAGGTCTTGGAGACCTTCTTCAACAGTATCTTTGATGGGGATCATGGCCGTGAAACCGCTGACCTCAAAAATTTCATAAACATACGGCTTTAGAGCGGCAAGTGCTACTTTACCTTCCCGGCGCCTGATTTCTTTAGCAGCCCCCAGAATAACGCGCAAGCCACCACTGCTTAGATACTCAAGCGCACTCAGATCAAACAGCAGTTGCTTGGTATCATCCGCCATTGTTTCTTTTATGGTGTCTTCTGCTGTTGATGCTGTTGCCGCATCCAGCCGTCCTTTGATGGCAAAAATCAGGATTTCATTTTCCACTCTGTGCTCGATTTCCATTTTTAATTCCTTTCCGGCTTTATCAAAAAAATTAGACCCTTTTTTTTAAGGTCAACTTATTTCTACTGTCTTTTCTTTCATAGTGAAGTTCATCCATTAATTTTCTGACAATATGTATTCCGAGGCCGCCAATTCTGACATCTTTCAGATCGTCGGGGATTTCCGGATCTTTTTTTTCAAGCGGATTGAAAGCCACCCCTTCGTCTTCAATGACTACCGTCAGCACATCTTTGCTCAGCTGCAGTAAAAATAGAGTGAGATGCTCTAACTTGTCTTTAAAACCATAACAGACGATATTGGTGAACAGTTCATCCAGGCAGATATTGATATCGGTGAGGCAGGCCTCCGATAGCCCGGTATCCTGGCCAAATTTATTCAAATGCTGGCATAGGGTTTCCAGTTCGGACAGGTCGTTTTTGAGCTCAAACGAATATTGGTGTGATTTCATATGGGTTCCATTTGGCAAAAACCGTGTGAGCGATAATCAATCGAAAAATCAGTATAGAAGTAAAAAAATAAAAATTCAACAGGCATCTAATGCATCCGCTAATTGTTGAACGCCATCGAGATCAAAGTCTTCCGCCAGTTGAAGTATCTGTTTACTAAGCGGCTCACAGGCATCTGAATGCGTCTTGATTTCCTCCGCAACGGCATTCAATGTCATAACATCCCCCATCTCTGCTGCATCACGAATGCGTTTGGCAATATCTTGAGCAAATTCAGCAGGAATAGCTGCAATCTCATCATCGGACAGCTCACAGACGGATTCTTGAGCAGATGCGCCAATACTCCGAGCCGATTCAAGGGCTTGATTGAGCGCATTCTCAAGATCCGAGAATTTTAGATTCAATTTTTCGGCCGATGGTGTTTTATTTCCAATACCCTTGACAAGGTTTTCCAGATTAACTGCAGCGGACTGCAGGTCCGTGGCGGCCAGATTACCGGCAAGCCCTTTAAGATTATGAACCAGGCTGTGCGCCTGATCAAAATCCTTTGCATCGAGTGCCTTGCGGATGTCATTTGCGACCGTGTTGTAATCGTTTCCAAAGTTGAGCAGCAATTTCCGATAGAGCGTTTTGTTGCCCTGCAGTCGCTTTAGTCCATCTGCTAGATCAAAGCCCGGCAAAGCCGCCGGAAGCTCATCTTTTACCTCGACCGCCTGATCCGGCTCAGGTTTCTCAGCACCAATATCCGCTTGTTGGAGCTGGACGCGTTTCTCACTCGGCTTTATCCATTCCTGCAGCGTGGCAAACAGTTGATCCGGATCAATCGGTTTGGTCACATGCCCGTTCATACCGGCCTGCAAACTCTTATCCTCATCACCGGCCATGGCATGTGCGGTCATGGCAATGATGGGTAGTTCTGTGGACTGAGGACTGAGGGCTGAGCCTCTTTCTCTGTCTTCTGACCTCTGACCTCTGACCTCTGTTTCCCACTCGCGTATTTTGCGAGTGGCGGTATACCCATCCATAACCGGCATCTGCACATCCATGAGCACCGCGTCATACGCATTCTCCTTGACCGCATCAACGGCCTCCTGGCCATTGGTGGCCAGGGTAATCTTTAAACCGGCACCTTCGAGAATTTCCTTGGCCACCTGTTGGTTGATTTCATTATCTTCGACCAACAACACATGGGCGCCTGGCAGATTATTCAGCGCCTCAGCATCCTGTTCATGTCTTTGGGCAATTCGCGAGGTTTCGGGCAGCGCTTCGCCAAACGCCTGCATAATGGCGTCAAAAAGCATCGAAGGGCTGATCGGCTTCAGGAGAAAGCCGTCGAGTCCGAGCTCCTCCGCCTGCTGCATGACCTCTTCGCGGCCGTAAGCGGTCACCATAATGATGGCTGGAATGTTACTCAAATCCCTGTGCTGTTTAATGCGCTTGGAGGCCTCAATACCGTCCATATCCGGCATCTTCCAATCCATGATCACCAGCTCAAATGGTTTATCTTTGTTGGCGGCTTCAATTTCAGCGATGCCCTCTGGCCCGGATGCAGCCACAGTGACATCGAAGGTAAAAGATACCAGCATATCCTGCAGAATATCCCTTGACGTGGCGTTGTCATCCACCGCCAGCACTTTCATGCCGCGCATCGTAGAAGCGGGCTTATACTGCTTTTTAGCCATCCCATCGCCCAGGCCGAAGTTGGCGGTAAAACTAAATGTGCTGCCCCGGCCCTGCTCACTTTCCACCCAGATTTCACCACCCATCATCTCGGCCAGCCGCTTGCTGATCGTCAACCCCAGACCGGTGCCGCCGTATTTACGGGTAGTAGAGGAATCAGCCTGCATAAACGGTTGAAAAAGCTTGGCCGCTTGTTCAGGGGTCATGCCAATGCCGGTATCTTGAACCGAAAATTTTAGGGTAACCTGCTCCTCGTCTTTTTCAACCAATTCACTGGAGACGACGATCTCCCCCTTATCGGTAAATTTGACAGCGTTGTTTGACAAGTTGATGAGAATTTGACTCAGGCGCAGGGGGTCGCCGACCAGCGCCGACGGTACGGAAGGGTCGGTCTTAAACAGCAGCTCCAACCCCTTTTCCTGGGTCTTGATACCCACCAGCGTGGAGATGTTGTCCAGTGTATCCTCCAGTTGGAAGTCCACGGACTCCATATCCAATTTGCCGGCTTCAATCTTGGAAAAATCCAGGATATCGTTGATAATTCCCAGCAGGGACTTGGCGGAGATATCTACTTTTTTCAAATAGTCGTATTGTTTGGGCGTCAAATCAGTTTTTAAAGCCAGATGCGCCATCCCCATAATGGCATTCATGGGCGTGCGGATTTCATGGCTCATGTTAGCCAGAAATTCGCTTTTGGCCTTAGTAGCATCTTCAGCTTCATTTCGGGCCTCATCGAGATCTTCCATCATGTTCAGCATGGCCAGACGGGCGTCATCCAACTCATTGACACGGTTTTCAAGCGCTTCATTGGCGGCTTGCGATTCGGTAAATAAGCGTGCATTCTCTAAGGCAATCCCCAGATTGGCGGCAATCGTGCTCACCAGGCGCACATCATCCTGACTGTACCGATTCGCGTCGGGATGCTGCACGCTGAGAACACCGATTGCCTCTTTGCCGATTAAAATGGGCACGCCCAGATACGTCTCACATTCGCCGGATGCAATGACGACACCCTGGTCGTTCTGTTCCTGGCAGGTTCCGCACAACAGGGGCTGCGCCGATTCTATGACCTTTGAGGTCAATCCCTGACCCAGGGACATCGATGGCTGTTGTCTTTGTTGGTTGCCGGCCTTGTAATAGGGAAAACTAATCGATTGGCTCTGCTTGTCATACAGTGCAATATATAGGGTGTGGGCCTTGAGCATTTCGTTAAGCGTCTGGCTGGCGAGCTCAATCATCTTTTGAAAATCCAGTTCTCCACTCAGGTCCTGCACCACACGATTGATAATTGACAGTTCTGTGAAGGAATTCTTTAGCTGCCGGGCCATACTGTTGAAGGCGGCTGAGAACTCTCCCATAAAATCGACTTCGCGATTGAAATCCCCCTTGGCGATCTGCTGGGTCGTCCAGGTCAAATGTCTTAGACTGGCCTGCAAATTCTTTAGCGACTGCAGGATGAGCATTTTCCCTTTGGGTGCTTCAAAACTCAGATCGCCCCTGGCCAGCGTATAAATGAGCTCTGTCACGCCGTTATACTCAGCAATGAATTTATTGATGTAGCTGACCGCCTGTTTGATTTCATTGTCCGGATAATCTTCAGGCAGCTCGATAGATGTCGGCTTTTTACCCTTGAGAATCAGATAAAAAACCTCTGTTATTTTATCGATATCTTCCTCTTTTACTTTAAGCATTCGCTGAATCCTCAGGCAACTGATTTGGCTTCAAAGCGACAGACCCTATCACCGGAACACCAGCAGTCGATTTCCTTGGCGCTGAAATTTTTCCCGGTGTATTCAGAGAGCAGCCCGCTGATAAATCCCTCATCGTAGGTACAGATGGTTTCGTCACTAGCCGGCAGGCCGGAACAATCCAGATCTTCAGCAACCGTCAACATAAAGTTCATTTTTTCAAGATCAGCTTCTTCTATGCGTAAAATGCCGATTTTTAGCTTTTTTAGCAACTCCTGGAGCTCGACCACAAATGCATTAAAATCATCTTTGCGGGTGATCAACTCTTTGCAAAACTCTTTGCCGGCATGTTTGCCGGCCTCATAAAATATGTTATCTGCGGTTTCCGCATCGAATTGCTTGATGAGCACATCCCTGAGGGTAAACTGCATCAGCCGGTAAACGCTGACATCCATGGTGTTGCCGAGGTTGGGGCGCCCTTCCCCGATATTGCCAATCATGCTCCAATCGAATTTGAGCTCTTCTCTTTCTTCTTTGAACATATTTGCACCTCCTTATGCCGGCGTTTATGAAGATCATTCTACAATTTTATATTTTTCCCCTTGACCCATTTGGCTCATTAACGCGTTAATTTCCTGCTTGAGCTGGATCATCTTTTTTTCCCGCCCAAAGGCAACCTTGCTAAACCGCTCCAGTTCATCCACATTGCGTCTTAATTCTTCTTCCATCTGCTTGCGCTCGGCGATGTTGGTTGTCATACCAAATGAACCAACAACATTCCCTTCCTTATCTAAAAGGGGGGAGGCGTTCATCAAGCAAGGGACTTGCTGCCCATCGGATCGCATTAACGAAATCTCATACATACTATGGATGCCTTTTTTGCGCATCAGATTCTGCTGATGCACAATCTCCTTGTTTTCCTCATCGAGAAATTCAAAAAAATTCCGGTCGATGATCTCTTCTTTTGTCAAAGCCAGAATTTTGCACATGGCGTCATTGACTTCCATCATATTGTCATCAGGATCATTAAGCCAGAATCCCTGGGCGGTGGTTTTCAGGATGGTATCAAGCCGCTCTCTGCTTTCGCGAATGGCTTCTTCAGCTTTCTTTTTATCGGTAATATCATATCCTTCAGGGACCAAAAGAATTACCTTCCCTGAGTCGTCTTTGATAGGGCTGATTGAAAAGTCTACGAAATGAATTTCTCCGTCCGGATCCGGATGAGTTGTTTCCTCGCGTATGAATTCCCCACCGGCCGACCGTTTTATAGCGCCCTGCAACCACGTCTGGAGCTCCTTTGAGTGGGACCACCATGGCCCTTTCCAGAAGGCCTGGCCAATGATATCCGTCTCGCTGATGCCGCCCATTTCCAAAGCTGCTTTATTTACCCGAATGACAGTTCCGTCGGGTCTCATTAACCCGATCAACCCAAAGGTATGATCGAGAATGCCGGTGATTTGCTGTTCACGCTCCATTATGGCTTTTTCGGCCTTCTTGCGCTCGGTGATATCCTGGGCAAAAATGGCAACCCCCATGATAACATCGTCTTTATCCCGAACCGGATAATAAATATTATGAAATATCATTTCGTCCCGAACATCTTCAAAATCTTCAGGCTCACCGGTTTGCAAAACCTTTTCAAAATGTGCTTTCCGCAACGTGCGTACATTTCCAGGTAATAGATCAAAACGGTTGGTTCCGATGAGTTCTGCCGGTTTTTGCTGCAGTCTGTGCGCGGCGGTCTGGTTTACGGCAATTATGATGCCCTCTTTATCCAGCAGAATGAGAGATTCCTGGGTGGCATCCAACAGCCCTCGCGCAGTTGCTCTGCTTTCGAACAAAGCCTGCTCGACCTCTTTACGTTCGCTGATATCCAGCATCGAGGCCAGGACATTTTGAACGGAACCATCTTCATTGCGCACGCAAGTGACCGTCATGTTCGCATACACGATCCCGCCGTTCTTGCGGATGAAACGTTTGTCCATGGCGTAGTCGTCAATCTCACCGGCCATCATTCGCTCGAAGTTTTTCAAATCCGCTGCTAAATCGTCCGGGTGGGTCAGCTCAGCCCAGGTCATTTGGCGCAACTCGTCCAGGTTATACCCCAGCATCTGCTGTAACTGGCCGTTAACCTCTATCCACCCCTTATCCGGTGCGGTGACGGTCATACCGACCTGGCTGTGCTCAAAATAACCCCGAAAACGTTCTTCGCTCTCCATTAGCCGCGCCTGGTTCTCTTTCAGTTCAGCGGTTCTTTGCTCGACCCGAAATTCAAGCTCGTCATGGGATTTTTGTAAAGCGCGACTGGCGCGCTCCTCAATGAGCACCGCAAACGCCAACGAGCCCAGGGCCAACAAAACCGTAATCCCCAGCACGCTCAGGATCACCGTGCGTGTTGCAAAATAGGGGCCGAGGGCATCTGCTTCATCAATTTTGGTGGTCAGCCCGATTCCTAATTTATCATCCCATAACCAGGCGCCGTAAACCGGCACACCCCGGTAATCGCGGTATCCGGTCACATTCAGGCCGGCTTTTCCTTTGGTTGCTTCTTGGGCCATCAGGGTCAGCGGCTGCTGATATCTGGGAACCGCTGCAGAATAGCCCCTGGTCAAATCACCGCCGGGATCACGTACGCTGACCGCTAGAATGCTGCTTTCGTTTTTACCGAGCAGCCCAGCCCGACGCAAATCATCTTCAAAACGACTTTCGGAAAGCAGCTTGCCATAGCGGCCGAAAGCATAAGTTTCGCCGCTTTTACCGATGCGCCCCAGTTGAATCAGTCGGGTAAATTCCCCGGAAGGATCGATTTGCTGCGCAACGACGGCAATAATTTTTTCCTGGATATTTTTCACGGGTGCTGCCAGAAACATGGTTGGCGTATTTTTCGGCTTACCGTTAGAAGATGCTTTCAAAGCCTGATCAGACCATATCGGAGGCACCAATACAGCCGAACCCTTGAAAGCCTGGTTGAGAAGATCCAGGGCCTGGTTGGCAATCACGTTCTTGGCCCCGATGTTGCCATCACGCATGGTTGCGATATTGACCAAATCCGGGGAAATAATAAAAAAACTGCCGGCCTGCCCGAACTGATCACTTTTACTCCTGAAAAATTTACGCAATTTCGGTAAAGTTTGGCTTTTTAACAAGGTGTCTTTATTGCGGGGGACTTTTAGCTGGTCCTCGACCAAGGTCATCAATGTCGCGTCATTTGCGGTTTGTCTGATTTGGAATTTGTTGGATTCCACCCACAGGTTCAGGGACTCGTGGGTGGTTTGTAATACGATTTGCAGAGCCTCGCCGGTATCGGCTTGAATTTTAGCTTTGATCCGCTCAAGAGCGAACACGGCCAGAACAGTCACCAGTACAAGAAATCCAATGGCTAAAAGAAGCAGGATGCCTAATTTTTTAATGGATCCGATTTGAGATGCTTGGCGATCTTTTATGAAACCCTGCAGCAGCAAGCGGGACATAATATGCCTCAAGATAAAACGCAATTGGATTCGATCTACAAATTTTAGCTATGTCTAAAACACGGTTCAGAGCCACCTATGCCCTACCGCGTGACTTTGTTTGAACATTTCTGGATCACCACCGGGATGGAATACTTTGTATTTGTTTATTCGGAATCTGTAATAGATAATTGGGAAGCTGTGCACTAAATTTAGGATAAATGAAATGGGTGTTTAGGTTATAATATCCCCATTGCGCATCATACGAACTAAAAAACCGATCTGAAAATCGTTTAATTACAATAGGTTCGATATTTATCCACAAAATAACGCATCTAAATCAAATAATAATTTGAAAAACTGGTAGTATCCTAGGTTCAGGTATCCCGCCTTCGCTAAAGCGACGGCGCGGCAAGCAGGTGATAAATGTAAGGGTCAATGAGGGGGACTAACACCTGAAAACGATAATCCTTACAATTTAACAGATTTGGAAATCAATTTGTTGACTGCTTGTCCAGGCCAGCAGCCAGAAGCGAGAAGCCAGCGGCCGTAAAGTGGCACCTGACACCTGAAACCACCGGATAATCAAATATGATGCCGAAAAGCTGGTAAATAAATTTAAAAAAAATATGAATTCGGCCATATAAGATTAGCTATCATTGCGTTTCGGCCGCCAATACAGCGGCGCCAAACGCAGTGCCATATTCAGGTTCATCCGGGATATAGATGGTATCGACTTTCAATTCTTTTTTAAGCGCGGATATAAATCCGGGATTGTACCCCACACCACCGAACATGACGATATCTTCATTGATCCCGATGCGACGGACGATGGAAGCGATTCGGCTGGCGATTGCATCATGGATGGCTTTGCTGATCTCAGGCTTGGCGGTATTGGCGTGGATCAGGTTAACAACATCTGATTCGGCAAAAATGACGCACTGGGCATTCATGGGGATGTCTTTGTCCGATTGAAGGCACAAGGGCCCCATTTCTTCAACGGTCACATCAAGCGCCCGGGCCATGCCTTCGATAAATGTGCCGGCGCCGGCCGCGGATTTCTCATTAATCGCGTAATCCACCACGTTGCCGTGTTCGTCAATTTTGGCCGCCCGACCCTCTTCGGCACCGACATCGATGACGGTGCGGGAATTGTGAAAGAAAAAATGGGCGCCTTTGGCCATGGCCTTGATGTCACTGATGGTATCATCGGCAGTTTTTACCGCCCACCTGCCGGATCCGGTAACAGCAATTCTTTGGACATCGGCACGTGAAATGCCGGCATCCTCGGCTGCCTGCTTTAGGGAATCTATAACGGCTTTATCTTGATCATAGCCGGTGGTGAGCATGGCTTTGCCGATAATCTGACCTCGTTGCAAGATAATCGTTTTTGTGTTTTTGGCGCCACAATCAATTCCTGCTGTTATCATTTCAATTACCTCCGCTAAATAGAAGTGTTCAAGCGCCAAGTTTTAGAAAGGATGACATAATAATATAGCCTTTTATTGATTTTTCAATTTCTGGGCGCTGCAAGCGCACCGGTTGTATTTAGATATTAGCTGGAATTTGACTAATTTGACTGCTGAATGAGGTCAAGGAAAAAACGGATAAACAGCCTTCCAGGGCCTGGCTATCCTGTTTGAGACTGCACGGGTATGCCCTCATGGGGCTGGTAGGCGTCCACAGCTTGGACCCGTGTTGAAATGGTGAATTGATCGGCAAAACAGCGGCAGCGCCGAGCAGGAATCCATCGGTGGATTTTAGCGCGCCGTGAATTGTGATATAATGCCTTGTCAAGCCTGAGATTATGTGCTACAAAACGCCTGTTCCGCCTCAGGAATTTAATTCAAGAAGGGAAAAAACAGTTTATGTCCGAGAAGCATCCTGAATGTCCGCTTTATAATCCTCTCAACTGCAAAGAATATTACAATCCGAAATTGTGCGCATTTGTTAGAAAAGACAAAGACTGTTTGAAGAAAAAAAAAACCAAGGCCAAAGCCAAATCTAGTCAAGCCCGTCGCTAAAGATCACACCCTTCATCAAGCATGACCCGCTCTATCGGAAAGCAACCTCGGATCAATGCCCATCTTCTTGACAGCCTCTTTCCAACGATCTTCAACCGGCATCTTAAAGATGTTGTCTTCGAACACCGGATACGTCAACCAGGCATTTTGCTTAATTTCGGCTTCCAGCTGACCCGGACCCCAACCGGCGCAACCAAGAGATATAATAAATGCTTCCGGACCTTTATCCGATGCTATCGCCTCGATAACATCTTTTGTATTGCTCAGGGCAACCTCAGGGGTAATCTTTAAAGAGGCCTCCCAATCAAATGGGGGACCATGCAGCACAAAAATTTCAGCAATATGGACCGGACCGCCGAGGTGAATCGGAATTCGTTCGGCCCCGGGCGCGCAATCGATGTTGAGCTCTTCAAAAATATCCTTTGCCGTTAGGGCATGATGGACCCGATTGATGACCACCCCCATGGCGCCATCAGCGTTGTGTTCACACATACAGGTGACCGTCTGGTGAAAATTAGGGTCTACCAGACCGGGCATGGCCATCAGAAATTGTCCTTTTAAGAATCCCTGGTCGCCCGAATCTTTCATGCTTTTCTCCGTCGTGATCCGCTGCAAACGCTGGCGCTGTAACGCCTCTGCCTATTTTAGGGTTGGATGAATGTAAACAAATGCCTGTGGTGTTTGCCGGCGAACAGTAACGTTTTTGCAGATAACAATATGAAGTGCAAAGGTGCGCTAACGGGCGGCAATGACATAAGGTTTATCCGGCTTTTCACCGAGCAACTCATATACTTTCATATCGCCGAGCTCCTGAGCAAGGTCGCTTGATGTCTTGATTTCGCCGACATGAGGCCGAGTTCGCGCCGCTCGTAGCGTATTTTCGCTGATTAATATCCCATTCGGAAACGATTTTGTCAGGTTCTGTAACCTGAAGACGGTGTTGACGGGATCGCCGATTACCGTATAGTCCATTTTTTGTTCAAAGCCGATGTTGCCGACCACCACTTCACCGGTATGGATGCTAATGCCCATTTTGACGGTGGTATCAAATTTGCGCTTCAAATATCGATTGACCGCATCAAGGGATTTTTTCATTTCAAAACCGGCAGCGATAGCATTATCCGCATCCTTGGTACTGGACACTGGCGCTCCA
Organism: Desulfobacterales bacterium; assembly: GCA_030066985.1. Taxonomy (NCBI): domain Bacteria; kingdom Pseudomonadati; phylum Thermodesulfobacteriota; class Desulfobacteria; order Desulfobacterales; species Desulfobacterales bacterium. The sequence continues at coordinate 32,191 of JASJAN010000011.1, read as the reverse complement.
AAAAGGGCCAGAAAACCATCGCCTAGGTATTTGTCCACAATGCCGGAATGTTTGAAGACAACGCCACCCATAACCGAGAAAAAACTGTTGAGAAGCGAGACCGTTTTTTGCGAGCCGATCTTGCGGGAAAGATCAGAAAAACCCCGAATGTCAATATTAAGCAGGGTCAGGGTTTTCAATTCTTCAACCACCGGCTTTTCATTTTCGGAATCATAAATAATTTTATCCAGAACTTCTTTGGGGACAAACTTCTGGAACATGTGCCGAATATCGCGCTCTTGTTCAGCCATGCTGACGGTTTCTTTGTAAAGCCGGGCGTTTTCCAAAGCAATACACACCGATGTGGCAATCGATTGCAACAAATCTTTGTCATCGGTATCGAATTCCCCGTTTATTTTATTGAGAACCTCGATAACGCCAATGACCTTGCCCTGTGATACCATGGGCACGCAAAGTGCAGACTCGGTTTTAAATCCTGTAGACTCATCCACCATCGGAAAAAAATGAGGGGATTTTTCAATCTCGTTGACCAGTATGGATTTGCCTCTGGCAGCCACGTAACCAGCAATCCCCTGCCCGATTTTGAGGCGAAATTTTTTCATGGATTTGATCTTGATATTGAAGGCAACCGCAACCTCTAGTTCATCACTTTCCAGGAAAAGCAATGAACCGGCTTCGACATTCATCACCTCGCGAATCATATCCATCGTGTATTTTAAAACCTTACTGATATCAAAAGTTGACGACGCGAGTGCGCTGCCAACCTGACGAATGGTATCCAATTCCTGGTTTCGTTTGACGACCGCAGCTGACAGCCGGTTGCGCTCAATTGCCAACGAAAGGCCATTGGCAATCCAGGTAATGAGCTTGTGCGCATTGTAAAACATATTGGCATCGTGTGCGGCTAAGGCCAAAACCCCGGTGACGCTGCCATCACTTTTTAAAGGAGCCAACAGACAGGCGGTACAACCCTGATCGGCAAAAAGCTCACGATCTAGCGCATTGGCCATCGAACAGGTATTATCCACCAGCAGACTGCTTTCCTGCTTGAATACTTTGCCCAGAATGGAGTCTCTGATGGGATAACTGGTGCCTCTGACCAGATTTGAGGGACCGCTGATGAGCAAATCGAAAATCTTTAAATGCCCGGGCTGTGAGTCATCCTGGGTCAGCACGAAGGCCAGGTCAAACGGAACGACGCTTTGAAGCTCATTAAGAACCGCATGCAGCAATTCGGTGTCTCTGAAGCTGGACGTCAGAATTTTAAATATTTTTTCAATAGATCTTAGGTGCAGCGCGTTGCGATCATTTTCTTTTAGCAGACGCAAATTTTCATAGGTAAAGGCCGCATTGCTCAACAAAGGGGTCAGAACCTCAACATCCTCTTGGGTATAAATGCGATCCTGTCGCGAGGAAATGGTCAGAACCCCGAAAATCTCCTTGCTGGTTTTGATCGGCATGCAGACAAAGGACTTGGTGCCATAGTGGGCCAGATTGGCTCGACCGAAGCGATTGTCCCTTTCGATATCTTCGACAACGAGCGGGGACTTGTTGATAACGGCATATTTGGCGATGCTGGTTTCAAAATCAATACGGTCGCCGGCTTTGACAAATTTTCCCAGACCTACGGTGGCTTTGACCACAAATGTCTTGGGTTCGACTTTGTTGACGGTCAGAATCGATCCCAGGTCCGAGTTGGTCAGCATCAGCGCACGCTCGAGGGTTATGTGCAGGATCTCTTCAGCATCAAAAGTAACATAACATAATTCTGACAGCTCTTTTAATATGGATATTTCAGAAGCCTTTTTCTCAAGGGCATGAAACGTGTTACCAAAACGCTGTTCAATGGCGCTAAAAGACTGCACAATGTTTTGCAGCTCATCGGTGCCCGAGGAAAGCGTGTCATCCGGAAAGTCTCCCAAATAATTGGATGACATCTGCTCGGATATATTCGAAATTTTATCGAACAATTTCTTTAGTATGGAAAAACCGGCAAACGAAAAAATCAGGATGCCCAAAAAAAATAAAGGGACATACTTGTCCGAAAGCATGTCGTATTTTATGCTAAAAAAGATAAATCCCAGAACCGGAAAGAAAAAGAAAAGGCCAAATACCAGGTTCAGTTTCGTATATAAGTTTTTTTTCTTCAAATATCCGTCTCCCAGCCGGCTGCGGATCGCCCTTCACAGCTCGGCGTGCTTTTGATGAAAGCAGTGCTCAATCGTTGATAATATACCTAAACTATTTATATTATAAAAATAAAGTTTCTTCAACCCATAAGAATTCAACGGCCCGGCGGTTGAAGGTGCCTTGCATGCTACCGAATCATACGGCATTTCGAAGGGGTATCTTGACATACCTGCCCGCCTACCGTAAAGGGTAAACTTATTCTTAGCTGTTGGTTAGGCGGTCAGATTGTGAGATAATACGTTAAATAGGCTGACAAAATAGCCTTTTCTGAAATTTTACTAGCTTTTTCAGCAAATTATAGGCCTCTGTATTGAAAGCATAATCGGGATGGCGACCCATGCGTGCTGTTATTCAAAGAGTTGAGCAAAGTTCGGTTAAAGTCGATGACCAGATTGTAGCCCAAATCGGAAGCGGTTTACTCATATTGCTGGGGATTGCCAAAAACGACACTGCCCAGGATGCCGATTATCTGGTTAACAAAATTATTCATCTCAGGATTTTTGAAGATGCGAAGGGCAAGATGAACCGCTCGCTGTTGCAAACCGGTGGTGAGCTGCTGGCGGTTTCTCAATTTACCTTATTGGCGGATTGTCGCAAAGGCAGACGGCCTTCTTTTATCGAGGCGGCTGAACCCGAGAAGGCGACTGAACTTTACGAGGCCTTTGTTGAGAGGGTGCGCCACCACGGTATCAGGGTGCAAACCGGTCATTTTGGCGCTATGATGGCAGTCGCTTTAGTCAATGACGGCCCGGTAACCATTATTATTGAGAGCCCACAGTAGCGACCGCCGACATGTGAAGCCGCAGTGGATCAGTTTAGAGCAGAAATTCAGTCTTTTGTTAAAATCATGTGGTATTCATTTGATTAAAGATAGTTTGGCCCCACGACAACGGTATTTTTAAAGCCCATGAGTCGATTCGTTATTTTTCAAGCCAGGCTTCACAAGCATCGAGTGGTTGCATATTGTCTGCAGCGGCTCATCTTCCTCGTGCTTCTCGCAGCCCCCGTCTCTGGGATGGCCCAGAATTTTTCTGAACTGGAAGCCTTGATCGGGCAAAATGATTCCATTTTGATCACCGATGCCCAGGGTCAAATCCTATTTTCGAAAAATGCCGACAAAAAGCGAATACCAGCCTCGATTTTAAAAGTATTTACCTCCCTGGTGGCTTTGCACTATCTTGGGGACAATTACCGATTTCCGACCGAGTTCTATTTGGATCAGCAATCAAATCTTATAATCAAGGGGTATGGCGATCCCCTGCTGATTTCCGAGAACATTGCAAAAATCTCACAGATCTTGGCAGTCCTTTTAAAAACATCAAACCCGCTGAACGATCTGATTATGGACGACTCCTATTTCCAGCAGCCGTTGACCATTCCTGGAATTACCTCATCAGCCCAACCTTATGATGCTCCCAATGGCGCACTGTGTGTCAATTTCAACACGGTGGCCTTTAGACGCACCGCAAAGGGGTATGTCAGTGCCGAACCCCAAACACCCTTATTGCCCTCGGTGATCAAAAGAATCAAGGCCTCAAAACTTAAAGCCGGCCGCATCGTTTTTTCCCATCATAAAGACGAAATATCGCTCTATGCCGGCCAGCTTTTCCAATATTTCTTGAAACAGCAGGGGGTGCGCTTCAAGGGCAAGATCAAGCTGGGAAAAGTTGATACGGAAGTTGACCGATTGGTATATCGATATGAATCCGTTGCATCACTCGATCAGAATGTTGTCAGACTTTTGGAACATTCCAATAATTTTATGACCAACCAGGTGTTAATCGCCACCGGCGCCCATATCATCGGATCTCCGGGCACCCTTGCCAAAGGGGTCACCATCGCAGGCGATTATGCCGAAGAGGTATTGGGCTTGGCGGACATGAAGATTGTCGAAGGGTCTGGAATATCCCGTGACAACAAAGTGTCAGCCAGTCAAATGGAACGTGTTCTGCAAGAATTTTTGCCCTACCATTATTATATGCGCCGGGCGGGCAGAGAATATTACAAGACCGGAACGCTTTATGGTATCAGCACGCGCGCCGGTTATATCAAAAGAGCCAACGGTAAGCTCTGCCGCTATGTGATCATGCTCAACAGCCCGGGCAAATCCACCGAGCCCATAGCTTTAAGGCTTCTACGCATCCTCGATTAATCCTCATCAACCCATTTGACTTCATATTCTATCGTTCGCGCATTGCTTGATGCGTTTTCTCTCAAAACCGTATTGAAAATTATGGGGGATAGTGAATTCGAAGATATAAGAGAATTATAAAAACTAAATTTGGCTTTTAAAGGAGGTATTTTGTCGATGAGCAAGGCCGCACAAGGATTTCAGCTCGAGGCGTACTTGAAGTACGTTGAGGGCTGAAATCCGCGGAGTACACCGCTCATCGGGAAAATAACCATTTAAAAGTCAAATTATTAGTCGCTGGTGATATGCGCGTAAGCGCTGTGGTTGTGGATGGATTCAAAATTTTCAGCGCTGACTGAAAACCAGGTAATATTGTCGTCTTCTTTTAGTTTCTTGGCAATATCGCGGACAATATCTTCTACAAATTTGGGATTCGCAAAGGCCGTCTCGGTAACGCTTTTCTCATCCGAACGCTTCAAAACAGAGTAGACATCGGTGGAGGCGGTTGCCTCGACCAATTCAATCATGTCTTCCATCCAGATGAATTTTCTAAAGCGGGTTGCCAGATGCACCTCTCCGCGCTGATTGTGAGCTCCGGTATCGCTGATTTCCAATGAACAGGGGCAAACGGATGAAATCGGCACGATGACTTCAGAAACCAGATCGATTTTGCCCTCTGGATCACTGGTGCCGACAATGCGGCAGGTGTAATCCATCAAACCTGGAGATGAGCTGACCGGTGCTCGTTTTTCGATAAAATAGGGAAAAGTCACCTCAATGTGTGCGGAGGCAGCATTGAGGTGTTTTTTCATGTTGGTTAATATTTCCGAAAATTTTTGCAGTGAAATCTCCGGCTGCAGAAGATGAAGCATCTCGACAAACCGGCTCATATGGGTGCCTTTATACTCATGGGGCAAATCGACATACATGTTGATAGTGGCTACTGTGTGTTGAGTGCCTTCCCGGCGGTCGCCTACGGTAATCGGATATCGCAAATTCTTAATCCCCACCTTATCAATGGGGATATTGCGGTAATCGCGTTGGTTTTGGGTATCTTTCATGTCATTTAAGAAGATAGGCTGTTTTAATCCGACTCATCGCTCTGAAGATATTGCCCTTTATCTTCGGGTTATTGCGATAAAGCTGTTTTAGCATCGTTTTTATCTCCTGCCGCTTTGAGTTGTTGGCTGAAGGGCACGGATTGATAAATTCGGGAAATTTCCGCTCCCGGGCAAGATCTCTGATGAGGTCCTCATCGGCATACGCCAGTGGCCGGATTATCGTGAATCTGTCCTTGAATATCGTTTGGGAAGGCAGCATCGTGCTGACTTCGCCTGCATAGCAGATATTTAAAAATAGGGTCTCGATGATATCATCTTTGTTGTGACCCAAAGCCAGTTTATTGCAATCCAATTCCTCGGCAATTTCAAACAGCCGTTTGCGACGCAAGCGGGCACATAAGAAACAGGGATTTTCGCGATTGCCTGAGCTGTGACCTACGACACCATAATCAGTATGTTCAACCCGCAAACTGAAACCCGCGTTTGCGCTGTATGTTTGCAATGCCTGACTAAACCCGCCTTCAAAACCCGGATCAATATGAACAGGAAACAATTCAAAATGAATCGGTATGCGCGGCAAGCGCTCGGCCAGCATCCACATCATCGTCAAACTATCGGCACCACCGGAAATGCCGACAACAATGCGATCGCCGTCCCGCAGCATGTCATAACGATGCACGGCTTTACCCACAGCACGGTTTACTGCTTTATATTTAGGGCTACCTTTTGGCAAAAGGTTTTAGGTTTCGGCTTCCTCAGTTTCGTCTGTATCAATCGGCACCAGTTTTCCGGCTGCCGCCTCCCTCAGGGCCACAACGATATCTTCATTTTTGGGAGAACTGACCAGGTAATCCGAGCCTTCGCGAATCTGCCGAACGCGCTGAGAAACAATGTTGACCAGTAAAAATCGATTGCTAATTTTCCGAAGACAATCTTCGATCGTAATTCGTGCCACGTAGACACCCTCCATTAAAAAATGTTTTATTTGTTAGATTGGTCTCATTGGTTCGTTTTTGCAAACCGCAATAAGAAACAGCAGAATTTAACAAATTTAACCAATCAAACCAATTGAACAGATTATAATATTTCAACAAGCTCGTATGTTCGCCTGCCGCCGGGCACTTGAAGCGAGAGTTCATCACCCGGTTTGCGTCCGATAATAGCCCTGCCTAGCGGTGATGAGACGGATATGCGTCCATTTTCAATGTCAGATTCATCCGGGCCCACCAGTTGATAGCTGACATCTTCGCCGGTTTCTATATTTTCAAGGACAACTTTGCTGCCGAACACAGCCCGGTCTTTGGGCAATTTATCGGTTTCAATAATATCAATATTGGCCAGTTTGAATTCCAGGTCATTGATGCGCCCTTCGATAAAGCCCTGGCGATCTTTGGCAGCAGCATATTCGGCATTTTCACTCAAGTCACCGTGGGCCCTTGCTTCTTCAATCGCTTTTATATTTTGTGGGCGCTCAACCTTTTTCAAATTTTCGAGCTCTTTTTTAAGAGTCTCAAAGCCTTCTTTTGTGACGGGAATTCGTTCCAATTTCATACTCCGAACCCAGTTGAGTGCGCATCACTCAATTGGGTGTTATTGGTTAATGGTTTAATAGTTATTTAGTTCCTGAATTTCTAAAATTCTTATAAGTATTCTTTCGCAAGGATTTTAGCAATCTGAACCGTGTTGGTGGCCGCACCCTTTCTGATGTTGTCCGCCACTATCCACATATTGATGCCGTTGGGAACTGATTCATCCTGGCGAATGCGCCCGACCAAGGTTAAATCTTGCCCGGCCGCATCGGTTGCTAGTGGATACACATTTTGGTCAGGGTCGTCCATGACTTTAACTCCGGGCGTGTTTGCCAGCAGCGCCTTGACTTCTTCTGCGGATACCGGTTCATGGGTTTCAATGTTAACGGATTCAGAGTGGCCAAAGAAAACCGGTACCCGAACCGTTGTGGCCGTAACTGCAATGCTGTCATCCTCCATAATTTTACGGGTTTCATTGACCATTTTCATTTCTTCTTTTGTATAGCCGTTATCCATAAATTTATCGATGTGTGGCAAACAATTAAAGGCAATGCGATGCGGGTAAACGCTGCTGTCGTAATCAAGAAAGTTAATCATCGCACGGGTTTGGTCCAAAAGTTCATCAATAGCCTTTTTGCCCGTACCCGATACGGCCTGGTAAGTTGAGACCACGACGCGTTTGATCCCGAATTTTTGGTGAATCGGATTCAGGGCAACGACCATCTGAATCGTCGAGCAATTCGGATTGGCGATGATGCCCTTTTGCGTATACTGGCCAATGGCATGGGGGTTGACCTCGGGCACAACCAACGGGACCTGCGGATCCATCCGCCAGGCGCTGGAATTATCAACAACCACACACCCGTCCTTGAAAGCAGCTGGGGCATAGGTTTCACTGGTACCGCCACCGGCTGAAAAAAGCGCAATATCGATGCCCTTAAAGGAATCCTTATTAAGCTCCTGGATGTCGATCAGATCCCCTCTAAATTTGAGTTGGCGGCCGACAGAGCGTTTAGAGGCCAAAAGGGCAACGGATTTTATCGGAAAACCCATTTCTTCGAGACAACGAATCATCTGATTGCCCACGGCACCGGTAGCGCCGGCAACTGCAATGTTAAATTTTTTTTGAGCCATACTGCATTCCCCCAGAATAAGCAATTGACGATTTTAAGATAGCTGACTGCGGTAACATGAGGTGCATGCTATAGACCGCTTTTTTCAATATAATCAACGACCAGTTCTCCAATTTCGCTGGTTGAATACCCCATTTGGCCGGCCGCAACATCTTTGATATCCTCTCGCAAAACTTTGGCAACACCCGCTTCAACGCACAAGGCTGCTTTTTTTTCACCGATGGTATCCAGCAGCAGCTGGACCGCTAAGATGGCGGCAATCGGATTGATCTTTTGCTGCCCGGTGTACTTGGGGGCTGAGCCGCCAATGGGCTCAAACATCGAAACCCCGGCCGGATTGATGTTGCCGCCCGCGGCGATCCCCATGCCACCTTGAATCATTGCACCCAGATCGGTGATAATATCACCAAACATATTGTCGGTCACAATGACATCAAACCATTCCGGATTTTTGACCATCCACATGCAAAGCGCATCCACATGGGCATAATCGGCTTCAATATTCGGGTATTCTTTGGCAACTTCATAAAAGGTTCTTTCCCAAAGATCAAACGCATAGGTCAACACATTGGTTTTGCCACACAAGGTGATTTTGCGGTCTTTGTTGCGTGCTTGGCAATATTCAAATGCAAAGCGAATGCAACGCTCCACACCTTTGCGCGTATTAATGGATTCTTGGATAGCAACCTCGTCCGCGGTGCCGTGCTTTAAAAAACCACCGGCACCGGTATATAGGCCTTCGGTGTTCTCACGAACCACGACAAAATCAATATGCTCAGGCAACTTTTCTTTGATCGGTGTATAGACACCTTCATATAATTTAACGGGGCGCAAGTTGATGTACTGATCTAACGCAAACCGGGTTTTGAGCAAAATACCCTTTTCCAGAATGCCGGGTTTTACCTCTGGATGGCCAATGGCACCCAAAAAAATGGCATCTTTTTCGCTGAGCGATGCGAGCTGCTGTTCTGAGATGGTTTCACCGGTTGCCAGATAATGATCACCACCGATATCATAAGTGGTTAGTTGACACTCGAAATTATATTTAGCCGCCACTGCTGCTAAGGTTTTCAATCCTTCTGCAACAACTTCAGGGCCAGTCCCATCGCCGGGGATGACAGCAATGTCATAGGTCTTTGTCATGCCGCTACCATTTCTGTTTTACAAATGTTGATATGAGTTATAAAAAAACCGCCGATTCACAGATACCTTCCTAGAATCCGGCGATGATTGAAAAATCAATTTACTTACGGCCTCTTAAGAAAGAAAGCGCATATCATCACGTTTGGTTCAGCTTGCCTCAAGAATGAGCTCAGACAAACTGCCCGATCAAGGAGGTTCCCGCCTTTACCTTTTCACCAACCGTCACCTTGACATGCGTGTCTTCAGGCAGATAAACATCCAGCCTGGAACCAAAACAAATCAATCCGTAACGCTGTCCTTTTACCAAATCCATTCCGGGCTGTGCATAGCATATGATTCTTCGGGCAATCAAACCGGCAACCTGGACAACGCATATCGGTGTGTTATCCGGAGTTTGCAGGAAAACAGCGTTATGTTCATTTTGCGAGGATGCTTTATCCAGATTCGCTGAAAAAAATTTACCGGGTTGATGACTGATCTTTTCGATGGCACCGTCAAAAGGAATACGATTTACATGAACGTTGAAAACGGACATGAAAATGCTGATTTTTTTACAGCGACCATTGAAGAAAGGCGTATCATCAATGGTCTCCACGACAATAACTTTCCCGTCGGCCGGTGAAACGATGCCTCCCGGTTGATTGGGAATAACCCGATCCGGATCTCTGAAAAAGCCACAAAAACTAAATGTCACCACAACGCCGATCAACGTTGCCGTGGTCATATCCAGCAGCGCAAAAATCAAAGTGACAAATGCCGCCGCTAATATGAGCGGATAGCCGGCTTTTGCCACCGGAAAGGCCGTCTGACCCGGTGGATCAGACCATGAATATGTCTTCATCTAATCGTTATCCCAAGTGAAAGCCACGCCAACAATTGACGCCGTCAGTCTGCTCAAATTTAAAATGTATTTCATAACAATATCCATATGGATTGTCAATAATTACCACAAGATGATCGTAAACAGCGCAACGGTGATGGACACCGCTGATGGTTTCATCATTTAACTGTATTTGCTGGATGCGGGGCACGCCTTCAGCAGGGCTAATGCGGTGATTATCATTGGTCGTTTTTTGGCATGACCGGATACGGGCTTTCAAAAATTATTTTTGGGCGATTTGATTTGAGGTCTGGCGGCAACGCTTAACTCCGCATCGGATTTGCGGATATATCGCGGAACCAAGTCAGCAACGCCATCGGTATCACTGGTTTTGAATCGATTCATGCTTAAAAATGCAATGCTGGATGCCTTGATCAGATTCTGGTCATCAGGCATGAAATGCGCATTGGGGCCCATTGATTTTTCGATGGTTTGTCGATAAAGCTGCGCACCACAGCCGACAAATATACAGGGTTCTTTAATTTTTCGAATAAATGCTTCCGGTGCTGATGCCATAGCAGGTGTTTGCTCAACCAGACAGTTGTCGATGAAACGGTAGGTCGCACCATAAATCTCCGCCTTGCGAGCATCCAGCAACGGGCTAATTAAAATGTTTCGATGTGCACATTGCCAGGCAAGGGTTTCAAGACTGGAAATGCCAACGACCGGTTTATCCGTCGCCAACGCCAAGCCTTTTATAGTACTGATTCCGATCCGCAGTCCGGTAAATGAACCGGGTCCGATGGTAAGGGCAAAACCGCCGAGATCGTCAATGTGCAGTCCGGCAGACTCTAAAACCGAATCGATCATCTGCATCAAATGCTTCGAGTGCGTTTGGTTTTTGCGTGTTGTCAATTCAGCGTATGTGCGCCGCTCATCCGTAATGGCAACGGAGCAGCTGGCTGTGGCTGTATCGAGCGCAAGTATTTTCATAAGTATCTAGTTCATGCCGGAGTGATTTATTTGCTTTTGGTTTTGGCCCGCTTTGAACGCGCATTTAATTTTGGCCCAATGATGGCCTGCCTGACCACTTCCGACATGTGCTTTACCGGTATAAATTGAATTTTGCGTTTTAAGGGTTGCGGAATTTCAACCAGATCCTTTTTGTTTTTAGCTGGTATGATGACCGTTCGGATTCCGGCCCGCAGCGCACCGAGCGCTTTTTCTTTTAAGCCGCCAATGGGCAAAACCCTGCCCCGTAACGTAATTTCACCGGTCATGGCTACATCGCTGCGCACGGGTCTATGGGTGAATGCCGAAATCAATGCTGTCGCCATGGCAATACCGGCTGAGGGACCGTCTTTGGGGATCGCGCCGGCCGGCACGTGGATATGAATATCGCACTGATCGATTTTTTTATCCTTCACGCCCCATGACGCCAGATTGGCCCGTGCATAGCTTAATGCCGCCCGGGCAGACTCCTGCATAATGTCCCCCAACTGACCGGTCACAATTAATTCCCCTTTTCCATTGATCAAAGACGCTTCAACATACAGCAATTCGCCTCCGGCCTGCGTCCAAGCCAAGCCAGTGGACAAACCCACCTGATTTTCTTCCCTGTCCATTTCAGGGCTATATTTGGGAATACCCAGATATTTGTGCAGATTGCCACGGGTTACGCTAAATGGTTCCTTTTGCTGCTCGGCAATTTTGCGGGCAACCTTACGGCATACAGCAGCAATCTCCCTTTCAAGATTGCGCAAACCGGCCTCGGATGTATACTCGGTTATCATCTGTTGCAATGCACCGCGGCTAACTGAAACGGATCGACGCTTGAGTCCATTTTCTTTAACTTGTCGCGGTATCAGATATTTTTGGGCGATAACCATTTTTTCTTCTTCCGTATATCCCGACAACGAAATAACTTCCATGCGATCCAACAAAGCAGAGGGAATGGTGTCCGTTAGATTTGCCGTCAGAATAAACATCACTTTGGAAAGATCAAAGGGGATGTTGAGAAAATGATCACTAAAAGCCATATTTTGCTCTGGATCCAGAGCTTCCAAAAGAGCTGCCGAAGGATCACCGCGGAAATCGGCGCCTAGTTTATCAATTTCATCCATCATAAAAACCGGATTATTGCTACTGCATTGCTTTAAACCTTGCAGGATACGACCGGGTAGCGCCCCAATGTAAGTGCGCCGGTGGCCCCTGATTTCCGCTTCATCGCGGATACCTCCCAAAGAGATACGAATGAATTTACGTTTTAATGCCCGCGCAATTGATTGACCCAGAGAGGTTTTGCCGACACCGGGTGGGCCGACAAAGCACAATATCAGTCCTTTCATCCTAGGATTCAATTTGCGGACGCTCAGATACTCAAGAATCCGATCCTTAACATTTTTTAAACCATAGTGATCCTTTTCAAGAACTGATTTGGCTTTGTTGATATCAAAGCTATCCCGAGACGATTTGTGCCATGGCAGCTCCACCAGCCAGTCCAGATAAGTTCGCGAAACAGTTGCTTCCGCAGAATCCGGGTGCATCTGCTCAAGACGTTTGAGTTGCTTGATGGCTTCTTTGTCTGCTTCTTTGGGCATCTTGGCGCGCTTGATCTTTCGGCGGTAATCTTCAACTTCAACTGTTTTGTCATCTTGCTCGCCCAGTTCTTTGTAAATCGCCCGCACTTGTTCGCGAAGGAAATAGTCACGTTGCGATTTTGAAATCTCATCTTTGACATCGGATTCAATTTTGGCCTGAACGGTTGAGAGTTCAAGTTCTCTGGAAAGCAGATCGTTTACCTTTTTGAGACGTCTAACCGGATCAATGCACTCAAGAAGTTGCTGGGATTCTTGAATTTTGAGCTTTAAATTAGATGCCGCCAAATCCGCCAGCTTGCCGGGATCTTCAATACTTTCCAAAATGGCGCTGATATCACCGGAAAGTTCACCTCGTAACGAAAGGATTTTTTCTGTATGTTCCCTAGCCGTTCGCATCAGGGCTTCTATTTCCAAATTTATTTCTTCAACAAACGGCTCTTCAACTTTATCAATTTTAACCCGATAAAATGAGCGTTTCCTCAAGTAACGTACAATTTTAGCCTTAGCCACACCTTGCACCAACGCTTTAACACGACCATCGGGCAGCTTTAACATGCGCAGGACGCGACTGACGGTGCCAACTCTATAAATTTCGTCAGCAGTAGGATTTTCGATTGCCGGATCCTTTTGCGTCACCAGCATCAAAAAACCATCTTTGGCCACCCCTTCTTCAACCGCACGGATCGATCTGGTGCGACCGACAAACAGCGGCATCACCATATCACTGAAAACAACGATATCTCGAACCGGCAACATGGGAAGTGTTGATGGAATGTCCGCATTGGAGCTGTCTTCTTCAATCAGACTGATGAGGTCATCTTTATCGCTTTGAGCCATTTTTGCTCCTGAGCATTGAACTAAAATTTAAGCTTGGCTTTATTTTGCCGAAAATAATTCTAATTCAGCAACTTAAAACCATCTGCAATGTAACTCGTTAATGTAAGCCTTAATTTTTCTTTGACAATGTCCAGTTATATTTTTTATGAACTACTGGCTTAAATAACAACATAATGGCGTTAACCGTTTTTTAAAGACCCACCATACGGAGGGTGCATCCAGAAAACGGTTGGCTGAATCGAGTTAACTGCCGATTGCAGACCAACACTTAACCCAACGGGACTGATAAGTGATGAGCGCAAATTATTTAATTGAGTTGTGCGTTTTTCTTTTTGGCATTTGTATCGGAAGTTTCTTAAATGTATGTATCTACCGGCTTCCGGAATCGAAATCAATTGTCCACCCGCGTTCGATGTGTCCGGGCTGTGGTACCCTGATCCGTTTTTACGACAATATACCGATTGTTAGCTACATCCTCTTGAGAGGAAAATGTCGTCATTGTGAGGCACGCATCTCTTTTCGCTACCCGGTTATCGAATTTATCAGCGGCATATTTGCTGTGGGCGTATTCTGGAAATTTGGTTTGGGTTTTGAATCTCTGATTTACTATACTTTCATTGCCACTTTGTTGGTCATAACATTTATCGACATTGATCACCAAATCATTCCGGATGTGATTTCCTTACCGGGAATCCCGCTCTTTTTTGCCGCCAGCCTTGCCCTGCCAAAGGTGACCTGGATTGAGTCCCTGCTGGGCATATTGATCGGCGGTGGCAGCCTGTGGCTTGTCGCTCAATTGTATTATCTGCTGACCCGCAAAGAAGGGATGGGTGGCGGTGATATCAAGCTTTTGGCTATGATGGGAGCCATTATCGGTTGGAAGGGGGTTTTATTTACCATATTTGCGGCTTCGGCCGTCGGGACCATCGCAGGCTTGCTTGTCATTTTAAAGGCTGGAAAAACCATGAAGCTCAAGATCCCATTTGGTCCATTTCTGGCCATTGGCGCCATCACGTATATATTTTTCGGTCCCCAATTGATGGCCTGGTATTTTAATCTGCTGCGGGCTTAGCTATAAATTTAAATGGCATGCCAGCCCATGTCAGTATATCAAGGAAACGATGGCCAAGTGATCAAATTATCTCAGCATAAGCCCACTAGCGAATGCACATCAATGCGCATTCAGGTGGACGCCGGATTTTAGGTGAGGCGTTGCCAATGAAAATTGCCATTATTTCCGATATCCACGGTAATAAGGAGGCCCTTGAACAAATTTTGGCTGAGATCGATAAGATCGGTATCGATGACATTATTAGTCTGGGCGATCATATTGGATATGGCCCGGAACCGGAACGTGTCATCGAACACATCCGCCAACGCAACATTTGTGCAGTACAGGGTAACCATGAATTGGCCTTAATTCAACCCACCTATCTGGATTGGTTTAACCGTGCTGCCCGTAAATCATTGAATATCACCCGAAGATTATTGTCATCTCAATCCGTCGACTATATAAAAACCTTAAAAACCCACATTATTGCGCATGGATGCCGCTTTGTTCATGGATTTCCGCCGGACTCTGTTTTGACCTACCTGTTCCAATTGCCCGAAGAAGCAAAAATTTTAGCGTTAAAAAAATTAAAGGAACAACGTTGCTTTATCGGTCATACCCATACTCTGGACATTACCAGTTACGGCCGGCATGGTTTTGAAAGCGGTCGGCTAAAGAAGGGCCTCAACCAGCTGAACGCGCGACAAAAGCATATCATCAGCGCCGGCAGTGTCGGGCAACCCAGAGATGGAAACAATCAGGCAAAATATATTATCTGGGACTCTGAAGAAGATACGGTTGAAGTCAGGTCTGTGGCGTATGATATTGAAGCGGTTGTTATGAAAATGAAGGCCATCGGTCTTCCGCCAGAACACGCTAAACGCCTGTGGTAAAATCGCTCTTCCATGAGAAACATAAGTCGTTTTAGTAAAACGGACATCCAATGAATCGTAAACCGAAGTAAGGTTGTAATGCAGTGTTACAATACTGAAAATACCAGTGATATCAATTCATCCTGAATATAAAAACAAACAAAACCGACTTAAGGCCGTTAGATTTTATTCGAGTGCAGGGCGCAATTTGATTTGAAAACGGAGCGTATATTTAAATACGCGAGTATTTCAAATCGAATTGCTGAACACCTTAGTATTTTTAAGAAAAGATGTGAAATCCCGCATTTTGCGGGGGAACACAGCACTCGGATAAAAGATAATGGGCCAAAGCCGGTTTTTAGTTTTTTATGGCCTCCCCTAGCTCTATCCCGATATCTAGCGCCTTGCGATTCATATCCAAAAAATCGGCCGGAATACGGTTTTCCAGTGCTTTCATGATGGACTCGGGTTTAACCAATTCTGTTATGGCAATAACAGCCCCGAGCATGCAAATATTGAAAACGATGGGTTTGCCGATTTTATCCATAACGCTTTCATACATCGCAAGTTCTTTTTGCTGGGCATCAACCTTTTTTTCGGTTTTTACATAGCGTGTATCGCTGATCAGCAAGCCGCCCGGCCGAATAATCGAGTAAAATTTATTGTAAGCGTCCTGGGTCAGACAGACGAGCACATTGGGCTGGATCACTTTGGGATAATGGAGAATCGTATCGGATATAATAATGTCCGAGCGGGTTGCGCCCCCGCGGGCCTCAGCTCCATAGGATTGGGATTGGACTGCATTTAGCCCGTCGTGCAGCACTGCTGCTTCGGCCAGGATAATGGCTGCGGTGATAACACCTTGTCCACCCGAACCCGAAAATACCATTCTGCATCTTTCCATTTTTAACGACCTTTCATTACCTTTTGAACCATCTTGTCGTATTCGTTGCAATATTCCGGTTTTTCTGTTTGCACAAAAATACCACGCTCAATCAGATCCGGGTTCTCTTTTTTGGATTTGGAGCCGATCGGAGTCGTATGTTTCTTGAAATAGGCGATCATGTCTACCGCATCACCGGCTTTGTTTTTACGGCCAAAGTACGTGGGGCACTGGGAGAAAATTTCCACCACTGAAAAACCTTCATGCAATATGGCTTGTTGAATGATATCAGTCATTTGCTGAATGTGATAGGTTGTGGTTCGCGCCACAAAAGTGGCGCCGGCTGCTTTGGACAGCTCCACAACATCAAAGCTGGGGTCAATGGTTAAATAAGGGGCGGTCGTCGCGCGAACATCTTCGCCCGATAATGGCGAAAACTGTCCACCGGTCATTCCGTAAATGCGGTTGTTCATGACAATGGCGGTTATATCGATATTGCGGCGCGCCGCATGAATAAAATGATTTCCGCCAATGGCCAGGGCATCGCCATCTCCCATAGGTACAATCAAATTGAGCTCCGGACGGGCCATTTTTACACCGGTTGCAAAAGCCAAGGCCCGGCCATGAATCGTATGCAAGGTGTGAAAATCTACATACCCGGTAATACGCGATGAACAGCCGATACCCGACACCATAACAATCTCGTTTCTGCTCAGACCCATTCTTTCGATTGCCTGCAGCATACCGTTTAAAACCATACCATGACCGCAGCCCGGACACCAAAGATGCGGAAAAAATCGTTCTCGCAAATATGCTTTTATCGCCATATGGTTAAACCCCCTTACCTTGGATCAACCGCAGAATATTCATGATATCAGCGGGTCTGATAAAGACGCCATCAATGCGATTGGCCAGAAACACCTTATCCGGCTGATCCACTGCAGCTTTTACGGCCTGCAGTATTTGACCCATGTTCTGCTCGACCACGACAACCGATTGGGCGGCAGCACATTTTTCGCGCACGATATCATAAGGAAACGGCCAGAGTGTCTGCAATTCCAACAAGCCTAGCCGCTCGCCGCGGGATCGTCTTTTTTCCACGATATGCCGGGCCGAGCGCGCCGACGATCCATAGGAAACCAGCAGATGCTTGGCGTCCTCGATATAATATTCCTTGTAGCGGGCGAGCTGATTGGTCCGGTTTTCGATTTTATCGACCAGATGGCGCAGCAAGCCGTGCACCGCCCTTGGTTCACTGGACGGAAACCCCCACATATCATGAAAAAGTCCGGTGACGTTATATCGATGAACACCACCAAAATCAGACATTGGCAAGCGACCATCTTCACGGGGCAGGTACGGATGATAATCAACACCTTCTTTGACGGCGGTTTTTAATCGTTCCACCAAGGGCATTTCGCCGCGTTGTGGAACCACAAGACGCTCACGCATGTGGGCCACAACTTCATCGAGAAGCAATATAACCGGCGTCCGATAAATTTCAGCTAAATTAAAAGCTTCAACTGTGAGTGCGAAAATGTCTTGATGATTGGACGCCGTTAGAGCGATGATGGCATGGTCACCGTGCGTTCCCCAACGGGCTTGATTGACATCGCCCTGACTGCCGTGGGTTGGCAATCCAGTAGAGGGCCCCCCGCGCTGCACATTGACGATCACACAGGGTATTTCTGCCATAATGGCATAGCCTAACGCTTCCTGCATCAATGAAAAACCCGGACCGCTGGTGGCAGTCATCACCTTGCAGCCGGTCAAAGAAGCGCCAATAATAGCACATACGGATGCGATCTCGTCTTCCATTTGCAAAAATTTCCCCCCGAGCTGCGGTAGACGAAAGGCCAATAATTCCGTGATTTCCGAAGATGGCGTAATCGGATAACCGGCATAAAAATTTAGCCCTGCATACAAAGCGGCTTCTGCACAGGCTTCATTGCCTTGAATAAATTTTATATTTTCGCTCATCGTATTGCCTATTTTTCAGTTTCGATTTCAATTGCGATATCCGGGCATCGGAGCTCACACAATCGGCAACAGATGCAATCTTTGGCACGGACAACACTGACTTTTTCTTGATCATCTATTGCCAGAACTTTTTTCGGACAGAGCGCCACACAGATGCCGCATCCTTTGCACCAGGTTTTATTGATGTTATGCTCTTTTAATTTAGGCTTTGCCATTTAGGATTCCTTACAGATCTAATAACGTGATATTATACTTAAAAGATTTTTTTTGCAAACGCTCAAAATTATGGGGTTTGGGGATACATGTCAAGTAAAACCAACAAATCAACCGGTCGAACTTTGACAACAGCACACTATATTTAATATGCTTAAAAAATAGCCCAGCAACTATAGCGAGTGATTCAGAGGTTAAATTAGAACCAACGACCATAGGATCTGGCAACCCGGAGGGCAATCAAACATTGAAAAAAATCCTGCTGTTAACAGCCATTGTCATGGTGTTGATGATCGGTGGTGTCGCATTCTTTTTGCTACATCTGCAGCATTATGCTCAGACACCTGCCAACCAGACATCCGAAAATACAGTCATCACCGTACCAGCCGGCCAATCATTTAATACGACCACCGCGGCGCTTGCCAGCAGCCGCATCATTAAAGATCCATTTAAGTTCAAAATCGTTGCCCGTCTGAAGGGATATGACAAAAAGCTCCAAGCCGGAGAATATGTATTGTCGGCAGCCATGTCACCGATACAGATTCTGCAAAAAATGGCTACCGGAGAAATCAAGCTCTACAAGCTGACGGTACCAGAAGGACTTAATCTTTACCAGATCGCCGATCTGGTAGAAGCGGCCGGTTTGGCCCCCAAAAACAGTTTTGTCGCAGCAGCCACCAACGCCGATTTGGTGCACCAACAAAATCTGCCTGCCAAAACCTTCGAAGGCTATCTGTTTCCGGAAACCTATTTTTTCCCCAAAAATGTACCTACCAAAACGATCATCGTCACCATGGTAAACCGCTTCCGGCAGATATTTAATGCCGCCTGGCAACAAAAAGCCCAACAGCTGGGTTTTTCAGTGCACCAAATCGTCATTCTGGCATCGGTTATCGAAAAAGAGACCGGAGCGTCTTTCGAGCGGCCGATCATTTCATCGGTTTTTCACAATCGTCTGAACAAAAAAATGCGACTGGAATCAGATCCAACAGTCATCTATGGAATAAAGGACTTTGATGGCAATTTGAAGCGTAGGCACCTTGAAACCCCCACTCCGTATAACACTTACAAACTCAGCGGTCTGCCGGCCGGCCCCATCGCCAATCCCGGGAAGAAATCACTGGAGGCTGCCCTCTATCCGGCGGACACTGACTACATTTACTTTGTATCAAAAAAGGACCAAACCCATCAGTTCTCCACAAATTATCAAGACCATCATCGTGCTGTCCAAAAATACCAGCTGCGGCGCAAATCATCGGCGAAAAGAAAAAACTAAAATGAACAATTAGATCGCTGCTGGGTATCCTGTGCACTCGAAAGCTCCCCATCTACTCGCCTTGACATTGGGACCACTAGAAGCTAGCTTATAGCTAAAAATGATAGACCACCAAAAAACGTGCTGGGTGGTATCGAGGAGGAACCTATGGCAAAAGCTGACAAAAACCGGTTTAAAACCATTATTGACCTTGAAACGCTTAATCGCATCAATGAGGAAGGCTGTCCGGCCTGCGGTCGAAAGTTTACACTGGGCGAACCGGTGGTACTGGCCTGCGGTGCCTGGGAGGGGGAGCCCAAATTCGTTCATGAAAATGAGGCCACCTTTGATGCGGCCACAGCGACCTACATCGAAAACCGCTGTTATGCGTCACGCAAAGGGTAAACTCACCAGACTCAAACTTGAACGCTTGAAAAATCCTTAGGCCACCGAAACCCCCTCTGATGTTCTGAGGCATCTGATGGTTACCTTCAAACAGACCTGCGGCACCCGTATGACAGCCAATGCCGCTGATAGGTGCGCCAATTTCAGGCATCATGTGTTCCGAAGGTTTCCATACAGGATGAATTGAAGGCCTGGGTTGTTTTTTTCCCAGCTGTTACCCTTGATCACCGACCCAAAAACCTCACCACTAGACCTGCCGGTTTACATCTTAAGTTTTAGCCCCAATTGACCGATATATATCAAGGTTATTTTTGAATTTGGCAGTGCAGTCGCAAACGTCTGCAACCAAATCAATTGCCCCTGATTTTTACCTTAATTTTAATTTATTTCAATTGCTTATAGGTTTTAGAGGCGAGGAATGAGCAAAAAAAAGCGGTTGATGAACCTGGACAATATGGGTCTGATTATCATTGGGGCGGGTGTTTCTCTGTTCTATTATTATTTTGAAAAGACCATTTTAGCCAGTGAAACACTGGCCATTGTCATCACGGCCGGCATTATTTTGCTCATCAGTTTGTGCACCCAGCTACTGGTAAACAGCATCAACAAATCCAAAGAAGCCCTGCGCGAAGCCAATGAAACGCTGGAAATCAAGGTCAAAGAGCGCACCGCCGAACTGCGTGAATCCGAGATGAAATATCGGACCATATTTGAAAATACCGGGACCGCAACGGTGATTGTCGAAAAAGATACGACCATCTCTCTGGCAAATTCAGAGTTTGCCAGTATGACCGGATTCCAAAAAAAAGAAATAGAAAGTTTAAAGTCCTGGCTGCAATTCATGGATGAAAAAACGCAGCGCAAAATACAAAATGGTGAAGTCATACCGGAACATTCAGATTATCATCCGATGGCGCCCCACTTTGAATGTACCTTCATCGATAAAGAAGGCAAACAAAAGGATATGTTGTGCTCATTGGCCAATATCCCGGGCTCTGATAAAAGCGTCGTCACCTTAGCCGATATTACTGAGCTCAAGGAGGCTGAACGTCAAATCTATCATCAGGCATTTCATGACACGCTTACCAATTTGCCGAATCGGGCGCTTTTCATGGAACATTTAAACATGGCGCTCAAACGCGCCAAACGTCGCGATGATTATTATTTTGCCGTTTTATATTTGGATATAGATCGCTTTAAGCTGGTCAATGACAGCCTCGGCCACAGCGTCGGTGACCAACTCATCAAGGCCTTTGCCAATCGGATCAAAGATTCGCTCAGAGACCTCGATATCTTGGCACGCTTTGGCGGAGATGAATTTGTCATCCTGCTTGAAGACATTGAAAATAGCGAATACGCCAGTGGCGTGGCTGATCGGCTACAGCAAGAGCTCAAGCGTCCGTTTATGATTGAAAACAAGGAGGTTTTTGCACCGGCCAGTTTCGGTGTGGTACTCAACACCCGGGACTACGATGACGCTGAAAACATCATCAGGGACGCAGATGCCGCAATGTACCATGCCAAAGAAAACGGCAAGGCCCAGTATAAAATCTTTGATAAAACGCTGCACAAAAAAGCGCTGCACTTGTTGGAACGAGAGACGGATTTGCGCAAAGCCGTCAACAAAAACGAGTTTGAAAATCATTACCAGCCCATAGTGGATTTGCAGACCGCATCGCTGGTGGGCTTTGAGGCCCTCATTCGCTGGAACCATCCCCAACTGGGCCTTATATATCCCGGTTCATTTATTTCAATTGCTGAAGAGACAGGCTTGATTGTCCCCATCACCCAGCTAATTGCCCAAAAGGCTTGTGAGGATCTGTGTCGCTGGCAGGACCAGCTTAAAGACAAGCTCAAACTGACAATGAATATCAACCTCTCCAGCAAACATTTTCTATCCCCTACCCTGCTGGATGATATTAAAGAGATTCTAAACCAGACCGGTATGCCACCCCAGCAACTCAAACTGGAAATCACCGAAACGGCCCTGATGGAGGATGCAGATGAAACCATCCGACTGGTGCACCGGCTAAAGGACCTGGGTTTACACCTGGTGATCGACGACTTTGGAACCGGCTACTCTTCTTTAAGCTATCTGCAGCGTCTGCCAATTGATACCTTGAAGGTGGATCGCAGTTTTGTATCAAGAATTAAATCTGAGCCGGACGGCAACCGCAATATCGTTGAGGCCATCATCTCGCTGGCGCATCGTTTAAAAATGATGGTGGTTGCCGAAGGAGTGGAGACCGAAGAACAATTTGCTATTTTGCTAGAGATGAATTGTCAATTTGGGCAGGGCTATTTGTTTTCCAAACCACTGAGCAAAGCCGATGTCGATAAGCTGATTGATAACATCTTAAAATTGGCGCAGGAAACCCCGGGCACCCCATTTTCGCTGCCGGCGATGCTGTCAAATTGATTCTAACCTACCCAATCCGCACAATTATGGTATAATCAAAGCGTTGGTTGACGAATGACTCTGTATTGGAGTAATGGAGTACTGGAGCAATGGAGTCATATAGAGAATTAAACCATCAATATCAGGGCAGTTTTCCTATCCAATACTCCAGCACTCCAGTTAAATTTTAATCTTTTCTAAAATTTATAAAGACACAGCCACTATGAACATAGAAGATTTATCCATAGAGCAGCTGGCCGGTCAACGCCTGATGGTCGGATTTGAAGGCAAGCAATTTAATCAGGACCTCGAGCATCTCATTGGAGATCTCAAGGTTGGCGGGATCATTCTATTTTCACAAAATACCGAAACCCCGGCACAGGTAAGACAACTGTGCGATGACGCTCAGGCATGTGCCCGCGCCAACCAGCAGCCACCGCTGATCATTGCCATCGACCAGGAAGGCGGCCAGGTCGCCAGACTGAAGGCGCCCTTTACAGAATTTCCCGGAAATCCGTCAATGAACGATGTCGATGATGCCATATTTTTTGCCGACACGACAGCAGCCGAATTAACCCGGGCCGGCATCAATATGAACCTGGCCCCCGTATTAGATGTCGCTCCGCGGGAAGTCAGCAGTATCATGGCCGCGCGCGCCTTTGGCCACGATCCCAGATGGGTTTCCAAGATGGGGCTGACCGTTATATCACATTTGCAGCAACACCACATCATGGCGGTGGCGAAACACTTTCCCGGAATTGGACGAACAGTTGCAGATTCGCATGTTGAGCTTCCCACCTGTGACCATAGCCTTGCTGAAATAAAATCCTGCGATCTGATACCCTTTGCCGATAGCATTGCACAGCAAGTCGCGGGGGTGATGCTATCGCATGTGATCTATCCGCAAATTGATACCCGATGGCCGGCCAGCCTATCTGAAGAAATCGCCCAAAACCTGTTGCGCGAGCAAATGGGCTTTACCGGCATCTCAATGACAGATGATTTGGACATGGGCGCCATTGTCGAGCATTATGATATCAAAACCGCGGTTCGCCAAATTATCCGGGCCGGTATTGATATTGCCCTGATCTGCCACAAAGGTCCTAACATCGCCATTGCCTATGAAGAAATTGTGAATGCTGTAGATCGTGCAGATGAAATCAAAGACATGGGGTTGGCTTCGGTGAAGAGAATTTTGACCCTCAAACAGAATTACATCCAGATTTAAAAATTGAGGATGTTTTCGGATCTTGCCATTTGGCGGATTAGCGACTGCGGCTGAAAACATCATCGCTCAGCCGAACCTGCATACCCGCCTTTAAGTAGTGAAAACCAGTTGCTGCAATCATGGCGGCATTATCGCCGCACAGGTTAACGGCAGGAATGTGGACTTTCAACCCCCTGCGGTCAGCATCTCGTCGGACGGTCTGTCTTAAACCGCTGTTGGCAGCCACTCCGCCAACCACCGCAATATGCTCACAATCCTTGATGCGAGCCGCATGAATTAACTTGTAAGCCAGTACTTCCACCACTGCCGCCTGAAAACCGGCTGCGATATCGGCAATCCGACTGTTCACGTCAGCTCGATGTTTGTCGACATAATGACGAACGGCAGTCTTGATGCCGCTGAAGCTAAAATCAAAATCGGCTTTATTCAGATACGGACGCGTAAATGCGATCTGTTGCGGGTCGCCGTCCTTGGCCAGGCGATCGATCACCCCGCCCCCCGGGTAGCCCAACCCAAGTAACTTGGCAACTTTATCAAAGGCTTCGCCAGCGGCATCATCACGTGTTTGCCCCATCAATTCAATGGCAGTGTGAGAGGTGACATAATAGATACCCGTATGCCCACCGGATGCCAATAAAGCCACAAATGGAAATGGCGGGGGGTCAGGTTCCAGAAACACCGAGTTGATGTGGGCTTCCAGATGATTCACTCCAACCAGCGGAACGCCC
The DNA here is from genome assembly GCA_030066985.1 of Desulfobacterales bacterium. Classification (NCBI taxonomy): domain Bacteria; kingdom Pseudomonadati; phylum Thermodesulfobacteriota; class Desulfobacteria; order Desulfobacterales; species Desulfobacterales bacterium. The sequence goes on along the minus strand of JASJAN010000011.1, from coordinate 7,734 downwards.
AGACCATAAGCGTATGCTTTGGCAAACGAGAAGCCCACCAGCAAAGCACCGACCAGTCCGGGACCACGGGTGACCGCCATGGCATCGATCTGACGGATTTTTAGGCCCGAATCGCTGATTGCCTCTGCAACGACGGGGACAATGGCTTCAATATGCTTTCGGGAAGCAAGTTCCGGCACGACGCCGCCGTATCGATGATGCACTTCCATCTGAGAAGATATCGTTGATGACAAAACTGCGGTTCCGTTCTGAACGACGGCTGCGGCGGTTTCATCACAGGATGATTCGATACCGAGGATATACATACATCTCTCACTAGTTGATCCGGAGTCGTGTTGGTTGCCTGCCGGATGTGAAAACAGGCCGTTTGATTCATTTCTTAGCGACGGGTGGCAGGAAAATTTTTACGGTCATCCTATCGGTTTTTGTCCTCAGGCCTTTACGGTTTGCGTTTGCGAAGCAATACTCTCCGAGTATCGGTTTTACCGCCACCTCACCCCTTGCAGAGCGCACCACTGGTTTGCCCCTCCGCAATCCAACTGAACAACCGACCAATTTTATTTAGCCCCTTCAGTCGTCTGCCAAGGGGGGCCCGTTTTGCATTCTGGTGGCGGGTCATATTCAATCCCATATCAAACGCCGGCCTGTTTCTTTACAGTCAAGTATTTCCCCGATAATATAGGCACGCTCGTCGAGCGCTTCAATGCGTTGCACAACATCTACGACGGCATGATCGGGTACGACAACAATCATGCCGATACCCATATTAAATGCGCGGGCCATTTCCTTTTTGGTGATATTTCCACCCTGCTGCAAAAAAGCAAAAACCGGCGGAATATCCCAGCTTTCTTCGCGAATCAGTATGCTGCAAGCCTGGGGAACAATCCTGACGATATTATCTGATATGCCGCCACCGGTAATATGCGCGATTCCATGGATCGGCAGGTCCTTTATGAGGGCTGCAATGACAGCAGCGTAGATCTTGGTGGGGATCAACAATTCTTCGCCAATGGTCCTTCCCAGTTCCGCAACGTGTTCGTCAATTTTTAAACCCAGGGTTTCAAAGCAAACCTTGCGCGCAAGAGAGTACCCGTTGCTATGAAGGCCGCTGGAGGCAATGCCAATCAGCTTATGCCCAACCCGTATCTCTGTTCCGTCGATGATCTTGCTGTTGTCCACAACGCCGACGGCGAAACCGGCCAAATCATATTCATCGGCCGTATAAAACCCGGGCATTTCAGCGGTTTCACCCCCCAATAAAGCGCATTGCGCCAACTGGCATCCCTGAGCAATACCGGTAATGACATCGGTGGCGCGCTGATTGTCGAGTTTTCCCATGGACAGATAATCGAGAAAGAAAAGTGGCTTTGCACCTTGAACTATGATATCGTTGGCGCACATCGCCACCAGATCAATGCCGACGGTATCGTGTTTATCGAGCATAAACGCGATCTTAAGCTTGGTCCCAACCCCATCGGTCGAGCTTACCAAAACTGGTCTTTCCAGATTCGCCAGATTTAGCGAAAAAAGACCGCCAAAACCGCCGATATCGCTCATGACACCGGCACGCGCCGTTTTTTTTGCAATCTCTCCGATGGCATCAACCAGCTTATTGGCCTTGTCTATGTCGACACCAGCGTCAGCATATGTTAACGAATCTTTCATGGAGATCTCCTGTGTTTTGCGACAATTACATGGATCGCGGTAATTCGGGTCAGTTCAAAAATGCTACTGGGCTTTAATGAGGTCTCGTTAAAATTAAAGAAAAACCCTTGAAAATTAATCCGATCCAGCATAAAAGTCAAAGCAATTTTTTCGGTTCAAGTGCTGGATCGCAAGTAAAATCGTTGTTTTGAGACACCTGCTGGAGGCGTTATATGACATCAGGCGTCACAAACCGAATTTGGAGCAGCCGATGTTTACATTTGCGCGATTGGACCGCTTGCCGCCGTATGTCTTTGCAACCGTCAACGAGCTAAAAATGAAAGCCCGGCGAGCGGGCGAAGATATAATTGACCTGGGTATGGGAAATCCGGACTTGGGAACTCCGCAGCATATTGTCGACAAGCTGATTGAATCCGCCCAAAAACAGCATAACCATCGATACTCCGCTTCAATGGGAATTACTAAACTGCGAATGGCCATAGCAGACTGGTACGGGCGCAGATTCAATGTCGATATCGACGCGAACACAGAAGCGATTGCGACCATTGGCGTCAAGGAAGGTATGTCGCATTTAATTCTGGTCACGATTCGGCCCGGGGATGTCGTTTTTACGCCCAATCCAACCTACCCCATCCATCCATATTCAGCCATCATTTCCGGTGGTGATGTCCGAGGGATACCGCTGGGACCCGAGGCCGATTTTTTTGAGAACCTGCTTGCGGCCACCAAAACCACCTGGCCGCGACCCAAAGTGTTGACCATCAGCTATCCGCATAACCCCACCACCGAGGTTGTTGATTTGGCTTTTTTTGAAAAAATTGTTGCATATGCCCAAGAGCACAACATTATGGTGATCCATGATTTTGCCTATGCAGACCTGGTGTTCGACGGTTATAAGGCACCGAGCTTTCTGCAGGCCAAAGGCGCCAAAGACGTCGGTGTCGAGTTTTTCTCTTTGTCAAAAAGCTACAGTATGCCGGGCTGGCGCGTTGGGTTTTGTGTGGGCAATGCCCAAATTGTGGCCGCCTTAAGCCGCATCAAAAGCTACCTTGATTATGGCATTTTTCAACCGATCCAAATTGCTTCGATCATTGCCCTAAACGGACCTTATGATTGTGTTGAAAACATCCGTGATACCTACAAGGAAAGACGGGATGCACTGGTGAATGGTCTCAATCGTATCGGTTGGAATATTCAGACGCCCAAAGGCACTATGTTTGTATGGGCAAAGATACCTGATAAATTTTTAGAAATGGGATCGGTCGAATTTGCCAAGCTCCTGATCCAAGAGGCGCAAGTGGCGGTTTCACCGGGTCTAGGATTCGGCGAATACGGAGATGCATATGTGCGATTTGCGTTGATTGAAAATCCGATGCGGATTAGTCAGGCCATCCGCGGTATCCGCAAAGTGATGTGATGCTGGCTCCCGGCCACTGGCTGCTGGTTTATTACGTCAGCGGGCGGGCATTAAGCCCGCCCCTACACCAAAATGTTTGATCGTTCTTGTAGGGGCGGGGTTTATCCCCGCCCGCAAAACATGCCAAATTGTCAGCAGTCGGCAGCCAGAAGCAAGAAGCCAGTAGCAATAAATCTGAAGAACCGAAAATGACCAAAAATGTTTAGATCGAAAGATAAAGGAGTAATTTAAATGAAAACGATAAACATAGGTTTGCTTGGTTGCGGCACTGTGGGCACCGGGGTAGCAAAATTACTGCTTGAAAGCTATCCGGTGATTGCCTCACGGCTGGGCGCGACGCTGCACCTCAAACGGATCGCCGATATTGATATCGAAACAGACCGAGGGCTTTCGTTTGCACCTGGTGTGTTGACCACAGATGCCCAGGCGGTCGTTGATGATCCCGACATCGATATTGTCGTTGAAATGATTGGCGGCGAAGGCATTGCCAAAGAACTTATTTTAAAAGCCATAGAAAACGGCAAACAGGTGATTACGGCCAACAAAGCGCTGTTGGCCAGTCAGGGCAATACGCTGTTTGCGGCGGCTGCAGAGAAAAACGTTGATCTGGCATACGAGGCTGCAGTAGGCGGGTGTATGCCGATCATCAAATCGATGCGCGAATCATTGGTTGCCAATCAGATCCATTCAATGACCGGTATTCTCAACGGGACCTGTAATTATATTTTAACTAAAATTTCCGACGAGAGAATGCCGTTTGACGAAGCCTTGGCGGAAGCGCAGCAAAAAGGCTATGCGGAAGCCAATCCTTCCCTTGATGTCGATGGAATCGACACAGCGCATAAAATCGCTATTTTAACAGCGTTGGCATATGGAATGAACATTAACCTGCCAGACGTTTACATTGAAGGCATCTCAAAAATTACACCGCTGGACGTAGAATTTGCAGAGCATTTTGGATATCGTATCAAGCTGTTGGCTATCAGCAAAAACAAAGGCAACCAGGTAGAGGCCCGGGTTCACCCAACCATGATTCCGTTTGACAACCTGCTTTCAAGTGTGAGCGGCACAGTAAATGCCGTCATGGTTTCCGGTGATGCGGTCGGGGATATCATGCTCTATGGCCGAGGCGCCGGCATGATGCCCACTGCCAGTGCCGTCATCAGTGATGCGGTGGATATCGCCCGTAACCTAATGGCCGGAACGACGCGCCGCATTCCAGCCCTTTCAGTGCAAAGAGAGCATATTGAAAACATCACCATCATGCCAATGGATCAAATTATCACCCATTATTATTTTCGTTTTGCGTTGCTTGATAAGCCGGGTGTATTGTCGGCCATCTCCGGAATTTTGGGCCAAAATGACATCAGTATTCAATCGATGCAGCAAAAAGGAAGGAAAACCAATGGGTCTGTGCCGGTTGTTATGGTCAGTCACCAGGCCAAAGAAGCGGATGTCCAAAAAGCGCTGGCTGAAATCGACCGTTTGGATGTGGTCAGCCAGCCGACAATGCTGATTCGAATTGAAGACGAAAAATTAGATTAACGCTTACTTAAAACGGTTAACAGAAGCTGGAAAAACCCTATGTATATCGTATGCGCTGATATGGAAGGTATTTTTACACCGGAAATCTGGATTAATGTGGCTGAAAGAACTGGCATCGATGAGCTCAGGCTAACGACCCGCGATATATCCGACTATGACGTGTTGATGAAAAAGCGGCTTGCCATTTTGGATAAACACGGTTTGAAACTTCAGGATATCCAGGCGGTCATCGCTAAAATGGCGCCATTGGAAGGCGCCTTGGATTTTCTGAACTGGCTCCGATCTCAGCTTCAGGTTATTATTGTTTCGGACACCTATGTGGAATTTGCCAGCCCATTGCTTGAGAAGCTGGGCTGGCCAACGCTTTTTTGCAACACCCTTTCGGTTGCAGCCGATGGAAAGATTTCCAATTATGTGCTGCGGCAAAAAGATGGCAAAAAAATGGTGGCCAGTGCGCTTCAAAATCTGAACTATAAGGTGATTGCCATTGGCGATTCATATAATGACATCACCATGCTCCAGGTGGCTGAAAAGGCCATTTTGTTTCGCCCGCCTGATAATGTAGAAGCAGAATTCCCACAGTTTCCGGTAACGACAACCTATGCTGAAATAACGCATGAAATCCAAAAAATTATCAATTGACAGGAGCCTTGATATCGAGGACAGTCATGCTCACGCATAAAACCACCTGCCGTGTGATTTATGGCGACACGGATAACATGGGCCAGGCATATTATGGCAACTACTTCAGATGGTTTGAAATGGGTCGTAACGAACTATTCCGATCCATGGGTCTTACCTATCTGGAGGCTGAGAGTCGGGGGTTATTTTTACCGGTAGCAGAAACCTATTGTAAATACCTGTCACCGGCAAAGTATGACGATCTTTTAGTCATCGAAACGGTGCTGGACACCGGCCTAAAAAGCGCTATTAAATTTGACTATCAGATATTCAACCAAGACGATCAAACCCTTCTGGCCCAGGGATATACCAAACATGCCTGCCTGAATCGTGACGGCAAAGTGGTTCGCCCACCCAAGTTTATCAAAGAAATCATTGAGAAAAATAGTCAAAAACCTTAAACTAAGGTGGATGTCGCCATATCAGCGCATCGTTAGCATTAAATTTCATTTCCCTGGAAACCCGACGAAATGACAATCGATATGAAAAAAATGGCAGGATGTCGCATCCTTGTAGTGGGCGATTTGATGTTGGATGCCTATCTTTGGGGCCAAGCCCAGCGCATTTCACCGGAAGCGCCTGTTCAGGTGGTATCGGTTACCAGCGAGGAGCACACGCTTGGTGGCGCTGGTAATGTCATCAGCAACCTTGCAGCCCTGGAGGCCAACGTCTCTGCCGTCGGTGTGATCGGTTCCGGATCTGACGGTCAACGGGTTCTTGACCAGTTGAATCGCTTGGCTGTTGACACCGCAGGAATCATCCGGGACGCGCAGCGACCGACGACGCGTAAAACCCGCGTCATTGCCAATCATCAACATGTGCTTCGATATGACAAAGAAGTTAAAACTGAAATCAGTCAGCCCATAGGTGACCAGGTTTCGCGCTGTGCGCAAGAAATGATGGTCGGATGCGATGTGATCCTGGTTTCTGATTACGGCAAGGGGCTTGTTACCAGCGCGCTGATGAAACAATTAGCTGCGGCTGCGCAACAGCACGGCAAACTGCTTATTGTCGACCCGAAAGGTCTTAATTTTGAAAAATATGCCGGGGCATCCGTCATTACACCCAATCAAAAAGAAACCGCCCTAGCGGCAGGTATCGATATTGTTGATGAACAGACCCTGACAGAAGCTGCCAGGCGTCTAATGGATAAAATCGGCATCGATAGAATTCTGGTCACCTGCGGCAAAGACGGCATGGTCTATTTTGAAGGTATGGCTCGCCCTTACCGCATCGGCACAAAGGCCCGCCAGGTGTTCGATGTGTCAGGTGCCGGTGATACGGTGTTGGCTGTTTTGGGCCTGGGAATTGCAGCTGGTTATACACCCAAGCAAGCGGTTGCACTGGCAAACACAGCTGCTGGAATCGTTGTCGGCAAGGTGGGCACCGCCACCGTTTCGGCCGCGGAGCTGGCCGCCGAACTGAATTTGATTCCAGATCCCACCTTATCCAAACAAAAAACGGTGGCAGAGCTTTCAGCTGTTGCGCAAAAACTTCATAAAACCGGCAAACGCATCGTGCTGACCAATGGATGCTTTGACCTGCTGCATGTCGGGCACATTAAGCTACTGTCTGCATCCAAGCAACTGGGCGATGTACTGGTGGTCGCCATTGATGACGACGCTTCCATAGAAAAACTCAAAGGCCCCGGACGCCCGGTGATCAAAGCATACGAGCGTTTGCGAATCATCAGCGCTCTGGACAGCGTGGATTATGTGGTTGCCTTTTCATCTGACCAATTGGGCAAGCTGATTGAAACCCTGCGCCCGGCTGTGCTTACCAAAGGCAGCAATTACGAAGCCGACGCCGTTTTGGGGCGTGACATCGTGGAACGTTTCGGTGGGCGCATAGAAATTATCCCTGTCACCGAAGACATCTCCGCCACCCGCATCATTAACGAGATCAAAAATAATTAATCAGATGGTTTTTCTTAGGGAAAATCCGCAAGGCATATTATTTAAAGTTCTTGTTCAACCCCGATCGTCAAAAAACATGATCGTTGGTTTGCATGCGGACAGTATTAAAATCAAATTGACGGCCCCTCCGGTTGACGGGGCAGCCAACAAAGCTTGCCTTAAATTCTTGGCCAAGTGCCTGTCAGTAGCGCCTTCTTCTCTGGAAATCGTATCCGGAAAACATCGCCGGACTAAAACGATTCTGTTAAAACCCAAACAGACACCCCCATCTGAAGCAGAATATGCCGATCTAAAAAAACGCATCCATCGACTGACAACATCGCCGCTATAGCAGAACGATTGCATAACCGCATCAACGACCCAAAGAAAGCGCTTGACTAATTCCCCAGAAATGACTATCTATTTCCACCTTAAAAATAAACTGATGCGGGGTGGAGCAGTCTGGTAGCTCGTCGGGCTCATAACCCGAAGGTCGGTGGTTCGAATCCGCCCCCCGCTACCAAAATAATA
>JASJAN010000010.1 GCA_030066985.1 Desulfobacterales bacterium | reverse complement strand
TCCGGCTTGATATTTAGCACCCAAAAGTCCCCCTTGAAAACCAGTTGCCTTTGACCGGCAAATGGTTGCCGAAATCAAAAACTGCTACTAAAATTCAAGATTTAGGGTCAATATGCCAATAATATTGTGATGGTCTCTTTTTCACCAAAGGGGCGATCGTCGAATTTCCATATAAGTTATTGAAATTATTTATTAAAATTTCTTAAGATTGACACTTTTCTGATAACTTTTTATAATCATTTAATAAATGGGTTTTTTGCAAAAACCCACGGCGAGACCAACATCACTGACTGTATTTAGAACTTATTAGTCTATTTTATACATAATATCAAAAATTTAGGGAATTATCACATCATAGCGTATGGCCATTATTAATTTAAAAAAACGGGAGGTAGAGTGTAAGCTCGTATACTATGGCCCGGGAAGGGGGGGCAAGACGTCTAATTTGCAGTATATTTTCCAAAAAAGCCGCAAATTAATGACCGATGAGATGGTCTCCATTAAGACAAAAGGTGATCTGACCCTCTTTTTTGATTTCGTACCCATGGGTATCGGCAAAATAAAGGGCTGTGATGTCAGGGTTCAATTGTATACTGTACCGGGCCAGGTGAAGTACAGCTCGACCCGCAAGCTGGTCCTGAAAGGTGTGGATGGCCTGGTTTTTGTCGCCGATTCCCTAAAAATCCGCCACGAAAAAAACATCCTTTCCCTAAAAGACCTTGCCATCAATCTAAAAAGCTACGGCCTCAATATCATGACAATGCCGCTGGTGCTTCAATACAACAAGCGCGACCTTGCTGCCGAAGGCGTGCCGCTGATGTCCATTGAAGAAATGGAAAAAGCTTACAACCATCAGCTCAAGGTGCCGTCATTTCCCGCCAGCGCCGTGACCGGAGAAAATGTGAATGCGACGTTGAAGGCGGCGTTGGTGCTATTACTCAGATCCCTCAAAAAAGAGGCCGGCTGGTAAAAACTTGGTTATAAATGCCCATCTTTTGCCCGCTGGCGGTGTTAAAATCCGGTCCAAAATACTCGCGTACTAGCGTGTACGCTCCGTTTTCGAACCGAATTTCGCCTTGCCCTCGGACAAAATCTGAACACTTATAACCAAGTTTACCAAAATAAAATGTTATAACGCTACGCTTTTTCTCCTCCTCGCGCCTTTTGAACACCTTAATGTATTCAAACAAGATGTGAAATCCCGCAGGATAGCGGGAGCTATCGTGCAAATTTAAGAGGTAGGGGCGGGGTTTAGCCCCGCCCGATCATCCGATGGAAATATCTTTTGTACAGATGGAAATTGAAAGCAGCTAAATTCGGTTTGATTGATGGGTGTCGGATCAGTCTTGAAACTCGCGCCGATAGGTCTTGCCGGAGCCCATCATCACACTGATGGGGTGCAGGGTTTGAATGTTTTCACAAACGATTTTAATCGCCGCTGCGATGGGTATGGATATCAGCGCGCCAACAAATCCCCACAACCAGCCCCAGAATAAAAGCGACAGCAAAATCACCACCGGGCTTAAGTTTAACTGATCACCCAAAACCTTTGGCGCCAGTGCATTTCCCATGCCCATCTGGATGGTGGTCACCGCCACAAGGGTAATGACAGCGGGCCATAATGACGGGTAATATTGAACCAGGGCAAGCAAAACAGGGGGGATGGAAGCCACGATCGAACCGATGGTAGGAATAAAATTAAGGAAGAACGCCAGCGCCCCCCAGGTAACGGCAAAATCCACGCCGATCAATTCCAGCGCCAGCCATACCAGAACACCGGTGGTCGAACTGATCAAAAATTGCAAAGACAGATAGCGCCGGATTTGCCCGGTAATGGAAAATGTGATCTCGCTGATCTGGTCGGCATTTTCGGCTGAAAAAGATTTGAGAATTTTATAGCGAAAAAAAGGTTTGCCCAGCAATATAAAGAACAGAAATATAATGATTAGTACCAGCTGGGAAATAAAAACAAAGATGGAACGTGAAAGTGATGCCAGAAAGCGGCCAACATTTTGTCCCCAATTAATGCCGGCCAGCGGATCAAATCCAAGGTTCCATTCACTGGTGACCAGGGTGATCAGTTCTGTGAAGCGGGCATGGTATTTCGGGTAAGCGGCGGCAAATGCCGCAAATCGTGCATATAAAAATGTAAAAGATAGATAAAAAATGCCTACCAAAATGACGAGGATGATAATAACCGCTAAGGTAGTCGGTATTTTGCGGGCCGTCATATAATTGATTGCCGGTCCGATTAGAAAAGACAGCAGCCAGGCAATAATCAATGGCAGAATGACCGATTGCGCGGCTCTTAGCACAACACCCACGGCAACCAGTACCAGGATGCCCAAAAAAATAAATGTAATCTTGCCTTTGTCAAATTCCATCGTAAGATCTCAAACCACGCATATTACCGCAAAATTTGTGGCAAACACTATCGCAACCCTGCCCACCGGGTCAACCGCAAAGTGGTAAATATTCGCATTCTACAAAAGCGAACAAAAACCTAATTTGATCGATTGCCGAGGTCGAAGATCCGCCTCTGGTGGATTGCCGCTCGTGAGATTCCACCTTAAAATTTTGAAACGATCAAAATTTAGTTGCCACCTCAGCCAGTAGCGCCTGAACCGATGGTTTGAACCAGCAGTCCAAAAATCCATCGGCTTCGGATGCGCGCATTTTCTCATAGCGCGACCGCACATCATCAACACGATGTTTTTTCACCAGAGCAAGCCCACCTGGCGGCAATTCCGCCAGCTCCGCAATTTTTGCACACGCTTCTTTTTCCACCTCTTCTATGGAGAGGACCCCATCCACCAGGCCAATTTTATGCGCCTGTTCAGGTTCCAAAAATTCTCCATTAAATATCAGATCAGTGGCGTGGCGGTCGCCGATCATCTGCCTTAAAATTAAATCGGCCAGCCCGGGCACCGGCAGACCAATTTTGACCTCGTTAAACCCGATCAGCTTGTGTCCCTTTGCAACGAACCGGAAATCGGTCGCAAGGGCCAAGACCGCTCCTCCGGCAGTGGCATGGCCGGCAATGGCACAAGCCGTCGGCATTGGCAGGGTGTACAGATCCAGTACCGCCTGGTTAAGCATGCCATAAAATTCAATCATTTCGGCACGGCCTAATTGAAGCAGACCCGGCAAATCAAGACCGATACAGAAAAATTTGTCTCCGCCGGCTAAAACCATCCCATTAAATTCAGTTTTAACCCTTTGGAGTGCTGTGTGCAGGTCATTGACCAATTCAGGACTGATGGCGTTGGTGACACCGTTGTTTAATCGCAAAACCGCAATGTCCTCCTGCGGTTCGATGATGACATTTGCCATGGGTTCTCCTTGGATTTTCCCAATCGTCGGGTGCGGGCATCAAATGAGAAAACTAGTTTTGTTTTATGGATACGTCCAATATCATGGCTGGCCTATCTGCAGTTTTCCAGCCATGCTTTATCCCCGCGGGCGCAAAATAAGTTTCATTTTCTGCCAGAATTTTGCGCTCGTCTCCAATAAACATTTCAATCTGGCCCTTCACAACAATTTCGCATTGATCAAAAGAATGCTCATGGCCGGTATCTTCCTGATGCGCATCGATCTTCATGTATGCCATAATTAGCCCATCGCCGATTTCGGCTTTGCTGAATATTCCAGGCCGAAAAGCTTCCAGTTTCAAATTATTCAAATCCCAAAAAGACATTTTCCCTCCCTATTCCAGAATCCTTTTGACCGCCTCTAAAATCCCTGATAAGCCGCTGCCGGCCTTTTCTTGGACCGTAAAGTCTGCACTGGGGAAAGCGCGCTCAATATTGACTTCCACGATTTTAGCCCCATTTTTCTGAGCCAAAGCGGGCAGTGATGCTGCCGGCTGGACCACCGCAGATGTACCGATGACCAGCATCAGTTTACAGGTCGCAGCCTCCTGAACTGCTGTTTCCAGAGCGCCTTCAGGCAGCTGCTCGCCAAACAATACGGTGTTGGGTTTGAGTACCCCACCGCACTCACAATAAGGCGGCGTTCCCTGCGGTACGTCTGGGGCCAGATATTCTTTACGACATTGCAGGCAATAGGTTTCCCTAAGACTGCCATGAATTTCGGTAACATTTTGACTGCCGGCTTTTTTATGCAGACCGTCTATGTTCTGGGTAATCACATGGCGCACAATACCCATTTGCTCCAGCTCCGCCAAAGCCAGATGCGCTATGTTTGCTTTGTAGGAATCATAGTTGCGAATGAATTCACCGCGGATGGTCCAATATTTGGATGGGTCCTCTCGAAATGTCTCGATAGAGGCATACACCATGGGGTCATACTTTTCCCACAAGCCGCCCTTGGAACGAAAAGTGGGGATACCGCTTTCGGCAGAAATCCCGGCACCGGTTAGAGCAACACAGGACTTCATATTCACCATGAGGCCTGCAATTTCCTGATAGATGGCATCCATATCATCCTGCTACCTTGGTATTGAATTTTTGGCCAACTATCCCAAAAATGTCAGGAACCTTCAAGCGCTTTTTGGGCGTGGTTCCCAATCCAATTTGAGTGCCGAATTCGGCTTTTTTTCTGGGCTCGGCGTGCTATAAAAATTATCGGGGTAAAGGGGTTTCGGATTTAAATGCAGGCATTATCTTTTAGCATAATTTTAGTATTGCAGGTTAAAAGCCATCAAATTATGAGAAAGGACATATCCGTATGAACCGCTACTCTTTCAAAATCTTCTTAATCGTTTGTGTTCATATCATTTTGGGCACGGGCCTTGCTCAGGCGCGTGATCAACAAATCGTAGAAATCATCAAAAGCAAAACAGAGCAAATCAGCACCACCGGAAACGTTCAGATCGAAGGCGCTCAAATTGCATCTGTTACGGTTCTGCCCGAGCTCTATGAAAAAAATGGTTTTAGGCGCCTGTGGACCAATTCCCAAAATGTTGAAGACCTATTCAGTTCCGTTAAGACGATTGAAGAAGAGGGCCTTGAGCCGGATGATTATCACTTTGCCCGGCTACAAAATTTACGCTCCCGCATTGATTCCGGCGCTGACCATGATCCGGCGCTTTTGGCGGATTATGATATTCTGCTGACCGATAGCCTCATCCGCTTATGCTATCATCTTTTCTTCGGCAAGGTTGATCCTGAAACCCTAAACCCGAACTGGAACCTGGCAGTCCAAATTGAGGATGACAGGCCGGTTGCCTTCATGCAGGAAATACTGGAAGGGGGTAAACTGGCTGAAGATATTAAAACGCTAAACCCAGACAATATTGTTTACGACGAATTTAAAACCGCACTCAAAAAATATCACGATATAGAGGCTGCAGGGGGTTGGGCGTCAGTACCGCCAGGCCCGACGCTCAAAAAGGGCATGCAGGACAACCGTATCTTGCTGCTGCGCCAACGCCTGCAGATGTCCGGCGATTTACCGGCCGGACCAACTGATTCTGACATATTTGACGATCAGCTTGAGCAAGGCGTGATACAATTTCAGCAAAGACACTATCTGACCGCCGACGGAGCGGTCGGAAAACAGACGCTGGAGAAGCTTAATGTGCCGGTTGAAGCCAAAATTGATCAGATCCGAATTAACCTGGAAAGACTTCGATGGGTGCTGCACGCCATCGAGGGCCCGTTTGTCATCGTGGATATTGCCGGCTTCGAAATTTTTGTTTACAAAGACAATCAGATCTTGTGGACCAGCCGCGTTCAGGTTGGGAAGCCATATCGCCGCACGCCGGTGTTTAAGTCGGAGATCAAGTTTATCGTATTGAATCCAACCTGGACGGTTCCGCCCGGCATCCTGGCCAAGGACATCTTGCCGGCTGTCAAAAAAGACCCCAACTATTTAAAAGTACGCAATATCGCAGCCATTGATCGACGGGGCAAAACTGTCAATCAAGATACGATTGACTGGTCAAAATACACGGCCCGCAACTTTCCCTATCAGTTGCGTCAGGAGCCCGGGCCCAAGAATGCGCTGGGGCTGATTAAGATCATTTTTCCAAACGATCACTTGGTGTACATTCATGACACCCCCGCCAAATCATTGTTTCATCGCAGCGAGCGCGCCTTTAGCTCCGGCTGCATTCGAACTGAAAAGCCTTTTGAGCTGGCTGAAATTTTGCTGAAAGATCCAGAAAAATGGAACCAGCAGAGTTTTAAACAAGTAATTGACTCCCGGAAAACTCAGACCGTCTTTCTTCCCAAACCAGTGCCGGTGTTATTGTTTTACTGGACTATCGATCCGGAGCCGGACGGCAGCGTGAGATTTAAAACAGATCCCTATAAGAGAGACGCTGTGGTCCTAAGAAGTTTGAACGGTGATTTTAAATTCAGAAAACGCCCGGTTGGAAAAACTAGGAAAACACTGTGAGGCGACCCTTACCAGATGCGCACGCGGCCGGTATCGATCTGCACAAAGTCCAACTTGCGATAATACCCAACGCCGCCTCTCTTCATAGAGCGGGCGGTATCACGTAAGACGGCCGTATCGGTGCCGGGCAGTCGAAAATCAAGGGCTTTGCCTTTCATATGCAGGCTGCGGGCTGCCACCCCCTTGCTGCGTCCCCGCAGCTTCTGGTTGGTTTTCGGAGAACGGTATCCGGATATAATGTGTACCTCGCCGTGATTACCGACTGCAGTCAGCAAGTCATATAAAAAGTCCATCAATTGAGGATCGATAGGATGGATGTCTCCGGTACGGTGGTCGCGTAAGATAAGGGAAATCTTATCCATGGCCTCAGCAACATAAGCATCGCCATTTTTATAGGTGACCGTCAATCGCTCATGGGTGTGGGTATTGTAAAAGGACAGTGTTCTTCCGGTCGCTGACTGCCCCCCTTCCGCTGATGCGCTCAAGCAAAGAAACAACGTCAAAAAGCAACTCATCAATTTTAACAAATAACGTAAGCGGTTCATTGTTCGATTCCGAAAAAGTATTATTCGACGCGGTGATATTCATCTCGCGCGCCCATAAATATAAAAGCCTTGGTTGTTAACCACCTTGTAAGCTAAGCTGTCGCTTGTTTTGAGGTCACGGGCAATGATGGTTGTGGTGTCTTAAAAGGTTTAAAGGGGCCTAACGGCACCAAACGATCTTCCTCTAATCGAAACTCCTGAATTCCGTCTCCATAGGTGATCATCACCTTCGTGGGTTTTAGTTGCACAACAGTCTTTTCATCCTTTGTTTTGCTGCTGACCCTATCACAGGTTACCGTCAGGTGGACAAGGGCACAGGGAAATTTAATGGTCGCATAGGCAGGTCCCAGATATATCAGCGAAGCGCGGCATTTGCTCCTGGACAATTGGTAAAGCTGTTCTGCGGGCAAATCCTTTGCAGCCCATAGTTCAACGTCACCTTGCCGCTGATGCCGGCGAACGGACTGGCTGATGACGATACCATTTGAGCAGGTGTAATCCAGACTGGCCTCATCTTCGGAATCCTGTTTGAATAGCATCAGCGGACCGCAATCATTGTTAAAAAAGCTGGACCAATGGTAATGCGGTTCTTTGATATCCGACTCAGAAAGTGACGCGCAACCGAAGATAGCCAAACTGAAAAAAATGAATAATGGCCAAAGACCGGTATATTTTCTCAATTCTGTTTTCCATTAGAAACCAAGATAAGACTGATTAAAGATATTGCTTTCTAAATAGAACCCACATGCTCGGCCTTATACTACCAAAGCCGCCATGTCTCTTCCAAAAATCCCCACTCGATCGTCTGCCTTGACCTCGATGTCCAGATCCCAATCGAGCGGATCTTTTCGAACCTGTTGATACCGCATCCAGTATGCCATTTTGCTGCGGGTAACCAGCAGCTTTGAGTTGAGAAAAATCGTATAAATGGCATCAATCGGAATCCCAAGGCGCGTGAATAGTTGTGCCAATGTTTCCTGCGGCTGCGGTGTAACTGTCATCACGTTACCGTAAGCGACCTTGGACTCATTTATGTAACGACGCATCTTGCCGTAAAGACGAATTTCAGCCATTGCTTTATGCCTCTTGGTGCCTGGCGGCCAGTGGTCAATAGCCGTTGGCCTGGGGATTAGACGTCTTCTGTTTTGAGCTCTGTGGTTACATCAATGCTATCTTTGATCGACCGCGCGACCGGGCAAAAGTCAGCATGAAAGCCATGGACTTTTTGCGCGGTCTCGTGCTGCTCTGCTTTTAATTTAAGCCGATAGGTAACATGGACGCGGCGGATGATGAGCACTTTGCCGTCTTTTTCGATTTCACCGCGTGCCTCTGAAATTAGCCGCCCCTCGCCGGCCGGAATATCACGCGCTTCCAGCGCGCCCCCAAAAGTGCCGGTCAGTCAGCCGGCTGTTGCCGCGACAACATAATCCAGAGTAGTGGCATGCGGCTCATGGACCTGCGGATCAACGCCGTAATGCTCTGCAACTTCAGAATGAACGCCAAACTTTACCGGCTCATCCTCCTGGGGCAGGTAAGCGCGTCGAAAAGGGCCTTTGACGCGCTCTATTTTTACCCTGGAGGTATAAACAACATCATCTCCCATGGTAGGTCTCCTTCTAGATTATTCAGAATCAGGTTTGGTTCCGGTTAACGATACAATTTATTTAACCACGAAGATCACGAAGAACAAGAAGAAAGACATCCTTCAAAAAGTCAAAAGCATTTGATAACTTTGTGACCTTCGTGTCCTTCGTGGTGAAAAACTTTTGCCAAACGCAATACAAATTCTATTTTAAGGAAACTAGTTACCACTGGCTTTAAGGCGCTCAGCAATGGTACGCGCCGACAGGATTCCGCTGGCGGAGGCTTGAATCAAGCCCCGGGTGATACCGGCGCCATCACCAATGGCAAATAAATTTTTCACACCGGTTTCCAGCTGCGGTGACAATTCAATTCGGTTGGAGTAAAATTTAACTTCAACCCCGTATAACAGCGTATGACGTGAGTAGACACCGGGAGCTACTTTGTCGAGTGCCCGCAGCATTTCAATAATACTTTGAAGATGTCGATAAGGAAAAACGAAACTTAAATCACCGGGTGTGGCATCGGCAAGTGTTGGCCGCGTCAAACAGCGATTGATGCGTTCAGGTGTACTGCGGCGCCCTGCCAGCAGATCTCCCAGCCGTTGAACGATAGGCCCATTACCCAAAAGGTTGGCCAGTCTGGCAATGTACAAACCGTATCCAATCGGATCGTCAAAGGGTTCGGTGAACGCGCTGCTGACCAAAATGGCAAAGTTGGTATTATCGCTGCTTTTATAGGTGTGACTGTGTCCGTTGACCGTAATGACTTTCTTAGTTTTCTCGATGACCACCTCACCGTAAGGATTCATGCAGAAAGTGCGCACTTTCTCATCAAATGTTTTGGAATAGTAGATCAGTTTAGATTCGTAGATAATATCTGTAATATTCTTTAGGACTGCAGCGGGCAGTTCCACCCGAACGCCGATATCCACAGGACTGGCCTGGGTTTTAAGCCCCAGGGCCTCAGCCTCCTTTTTCATCCAGCTGGCTCCCGAGCGCCCCGGGGCGGCAACAACAAATTGGCTGGTGAAGGTCTCACCGCTTTCCAATTTAACACCCTGGATACGCCCGTTTTCAGCCAAAAGACTTTCAACCGGGCTGCTGGTTCGCGTGTCGACGCGATCCACCATCGACTGTCGCAATCGATCTAAAACGACGTGGCAGTTTTCCGTTCCAATATGCCGGATGCGTGACGGAATAAGCTCCAAATTGGCCAGACGGGCACTGTCGGCCAGCTCTTCCAGCTGGGGTGATGCCTCGCCAAATATCTCTTCAGGTGCGCCGTGTTCAACCCAGATTTTATCAGATGTTTGCAGGATCTGATTGAGCGACTCCGGCTCCAGATACTCACCAAGCAATCCGCCGACCTCGGGCGATAACGTCAGTTTGCCATCGCTGTAGGCACCGGCCCCTCCCCATCCACAGAGCATATCGTTAACATCGCGGCGATTGCGTTCATTGATATCCTTGCCGAGTTCGAGCAACAGAACGGGTTTAATGCCCAGATCGGCCAGGGTCAGGGCCGAAAAAATACCGGCAGGGCCTGCACCAACAATAATTACTTTGTAATCCATGGGTTCTCCTCAATTTAAGATAATGACATTTCTAAAATAATGTTCGTCAAGTGTCAATTCCCAGATTCAGATATCTGGCTGTTGGTCACTGGCGCCTGGCAGCTGGCTGTCGGTCACTGATCGGAGACTCATAGCCAGGAGCCAGAAGCAAGTAGCCAGCGGCCGAAACACTGAAATGCTGAACCTTTATTGTAAAGTGCTGACAGGTTAAAGATCCTGATAAGCCTCCGTAAGCCGGTCCACCAGCTCAGAAAAATAAAGGATGGCCTGCTGAATCGGTTGCGGAGATTGCATATCAACTCCGGCATCACGTAATTCATCCAGTGGAAATTTGCTGCCGCCCAGTTTTAAAAAGTTTAAATAGGCTTTCCTCGCAGGTGCGCCGTCATTTATAACTTTATCGGCCAAGGCGATGGCTGCAGAGATCCCGGTTGCAT
The DNA here is from genome assembly GCA_030066985.1 of Desulfobacterales bacterium. Classification (NCBI taxonomy): domain Bacteria; kingdom Pseudomonadati; phylum Thermodesulfobacteriota; class Desulfobacteria; order Desulfobacterales; species Desulfobacterales bacterium. The sequence continues at coordinate 76,773 of JASJAN010000010.1, read as the reverse complement.
ATTTGTACACATAAAAAGCAGAATAAAAATGGGGGATTCTTAAACATTCCAAACGTAACGCCGGGTCCAGAACCATGGTATCACCAAAATAAGTCTCCAGCAGCTCCCGGTATGTATCGGTGATCACCTCAAGGGTTAAGGGTGCGTTATCCTCGACAATCTGATGGGTGATCTTTTCAAACTCTGCAAACATAGTTTGCCTGAAAAGTGTGGCGCGCAGGTTGTCGATCTCCCGGTTTAGAATATAGGCCGTTTTGGCCGGATCGTTTTTGTAATGATCCAGAAGATAGCGGCTCAGTAAGTTCTCATTGAAAGTTGAAGCCACTTCAGCGACAAAAATGGTGTAATCATGATACACGTAAGGCTGGTGTTTATTGGAATAATATGAGTGCATCGAATGGCCGCCCTCATGCAGCAGCGTGTAAGCACTGTTAATATTCCGCGCTTCATAATTCAACAGAATATAAGGCGGCGAATCAAAACTTCCCGAAGAATAAGCCCCACTTCTTTTTCCCCGGTTTTCATAGCGGTCCACCCAACCGCCGAGCAGACCGTCTTTTAATACGCTAACATATTCATCTCCCAACGGGTGCAAGGCCTGGATGCCCATATCAACTGCCTCTTCGTAGGGGATGTCAAAGGTGACATCGCTGATGATCGGTACATACGTATCATAAAAGTGAAGGTCCGATAATCCCAGGACCTTTTTGCGAAAATTAAGATATGAAAAAAGTGGTTTGAGGTTGCTCTTCACCGTTTCGATAAGGTTGTCGTATACGCTTTGTGGGATACGGTCACTAAACAAAGCAGCCGCACGGCAGCTATCAAAGTGACGGACTCTTGAGTAAAACAGATCTTTTTTAATCGTGTGCGACAGCGTCGCCGCCAGTGTATGCTGATGATCCTGGTAAGCTTGATAATATTGAGTAAAGGCCCTTTTTCGAAGATCTCGGTCAGGGCTGATCAGAAAAGTGCTGAAATTGCCATGGCTGAGCTCGATTTTTTTTCCATCTTCGCCTTTGAGTTGGCCGAAATTCAAATCAACATTGTCCAGTTGTCCGAATACCTGGGAGGGTGTATGCGCCATCTCCTGGCTCATGGCCAGAACTTGTTCAACCGTTTCGCTGCGGGTATGAGGTTTATACCGCAGAATCTTTTCAAGATGGAATTTATACGCCGCCAGCGAATCATCAACTAAAAATTCCTGCATTTTATCGTCCGGTATCGCCTGGATCTCGGGTGTCATGAAACTGGCAGATTCAGAAACCCGGACATGCAAACTGACGGCACGTTGATAAAGCCCAAGATAAAATTGGTTTGATTTATCTTCATCGCTTTTCAGATGGGCATAGGTATAAATTCTTTCCAAACTTCTACGCAACGAGAGGTGGAAATCAAGGGCAGCCTTCAACGTAGCAGGCGAATTTTGCAAGCGACCTTTATAATCCGCATAAGAATCAATTTGACCTTCAACGTCGGCCATCCATTTTTCCCATTCCTCATCTGATGCAAACAAAGGTGTCAGATCCCATTTATGGTCATCCGGGATGTCTTGGCGTTCCGGTACAGTCTGTTGCGTCATTTCAAAATCCCTTTCTCCAAATATACATGAATTTATGGGCGGATGATTGCTTTGCAAGCCATAGCACCACCCATAAACAAAGGCGCCCGAGATCTGATAGCAAAGGCGACCCGCTGGGGATTAGCTGGCGGCTCTTTTGATCCTTTTAACATAACCGGCCGCAGAAAGTCCGGCAACGCAGCCCTCTCCCACTGCTTTGGCCATTTGCCAGGGCGGCCCACAAATATCACCGGCAGCATAAATGCCAGGTACATTGGTACCCATTTTTTTATTTGTCGCAATATATTTCATCTCGTCATCAAATTGGATCCCGATATGGGCGGCCAATTCCATAACGCCCCGTGCACCCAATTCGATAAAGACACCTGTCACCGGTATGCGAGAATCATCGGCCAGGACAATTTCTTTAACGCGGCCATCACCGGCAATTTCTTTGACCTTCTCATTTTCACGAATAACCACTTGACTGTTTTTAAGTTCGGCAGCCAGTGTATCGGCAACATCCAATTGGTCACAAATCAGATGAACGCTGCTGGCATATTCCAACAAAGTGAGGGCACCACCGACAGCCGCACTGGCACCGCCGACAACGGCGACATCTTCATCTTTGAAGAAATTGGCGTCACACTCTACACAGTAGCTAACCCCGCTGCCCAAAAATTCCTTTTCTCCGGACACGCCCAATTTGTTGCGCGTCGTTCCTGTGGCGACAATCAGTGATTTGCATAGCAGCTCGGTTCCACTTTCAGAGATGACTTTAAAATTCTGCCCTTCCGGCAGTATGTTAAGCACATCCTCTTCAAGCAATTCGGCGCCAAAATTGACCGCCTGCTGCCTGCCGGTTTTTAATATTTCCTCACCGCTAATATTGAAAATGCAGCAAAAATTTTCGACATGGGCATGATAAACGCTGCTGCGGGTCTCCTTACCCAGTACCAGCACGGAAACTTTTTTGCGTGCCGCATGGATGGCGGCCTGCAAACCGGCCGGACCAGTACCTAAAATGATAACGTCATATTCTTTCGCTTCTGGCATATGTCAATCCTTTAATGAAGTGTTCATTTTTCAACTAAAAGGTTCAAAGGTTCAAGGTTCAGCGTTCAGCGTTCAGAGGTTTATAATAAAAAATTATGCATTCATTTGCCCAGATCGCGATACATCTTCACCAAGACCGAGCCCTCAACAAACTGTCGGCGGTAATTTGCTGTAAGCACGAACCTATAAACCTTTGAACCCTGAACTCTGAACCTCTGTTAAATTTTTAAGCGCTTGAACTGCCAGCATTTTTTTCTTGATACGCGGCGGATACAGTTTTTCGACTTTGTTGGCCTTGTAATCAAAGCCGTTGATATATAGACGGCGGATGGGGCTTCCGTATATACTGATCATGATAGTTGTGCCGTCAACCGGATTTCCCGTTTGATGGATGCCCTCGTTTAGCGGGCGCGTCAGCTCAATTTCACCCGGCTGCAAGTAAACCGGGGCGGCCTGCAGCAGCTGGGCAAAGCCTTCAACGGAACCGTCATCTTCGCGGCTGTAGCGGATGACACCCAGCTCTCCCACTGCGGCACCCGACACGCCCCAAGAATTATGATCATGAATCGGTGTATAATCGCCCGGACCGTAAAGAAACATGCGCAGAGAAAAAAGCCGCTTTGGATTAAGATACAGTAAAATTTCATCATCGATCATCTGGGCCTGCCGAAGATCCGGATAGGGGTTGCCGGCTTTGATATTTTTTAAAAGCAGCTCAAACAGGGACTGATTCCGCAAAAAACCCGGCAGCTCATTTTGAAAAAACGCGATGCGTTCCTTTTCTGCTGATATTTTCTCGATGGATTCGGACCAGCGATTGCATATTTCCAGCAGCTCCGGCAGCGGCTTGGGTGGCTTCGGCATTGATTTGTCTCCTTGTTATTTTTCTCACCGCAGAGACGCAGAGGTCGCAGAGAAAATTTTTTTGCCTTGTCGGTGAGAGGCCGACAAGGCAAAATATCGCCAACCCTGCGGGTTATCTTAAAATAAAAATTATACTTCCTAACAAAAATTTCACATAAGTCGTAGCGGTAGGACGCAGTTTAACATTTGGAATCAATATGCCGGCGGCAGATTGTTTATTGCTTCCCGCCCTCTCAGCGGGAAGCAAATAGAAAAAAACTCTGCGATCTCTGCGTCTTTGCGGTGAAATTATCAATCAACATTCTCCAATCTGACATACTGGTCGTAGTAGGCGGCGCCGGAGCCAATGTCGGTTAATTGGGCTGCAATCAGCTGGTTGACGCCGCCGCCTTTGCAGATCCAGTCTCCACGGCGGTAAATGACCACTTCCGAATGAAGACCCTCCATGGTTTGCACCGCAACCCTAAGGCGTCCTAAGTCCGAGACCAGCTCTACAGGCTTTTCCAGGTTCAATTTCTTCACGTACGGGTTGTCCGCAGCAATCCATACCACCGGAGGCTGCTTTTGATCCTCGGGCAATATCTGTGAATGTATGGCTTTACGGCGCACCAGCGATAACAGGCGCAGTGGGTATTGTGCAGGCGGTCGCGGTTCGGAATGCAGAATGTAAGGAAAGCGATAATGGCCATCCTGATGGGCAAACTGCAGATCCGCGTAAGCAATCGCCGGTCGATTGGAGCGTACACAGCCGCAGTCTCGCAACTGTTCTAGCGTCGTTGACAGGAAGGGGGAATCCAGGGCAGCCCGCATACAATCTTCAGCGGACGGCAAATCCAGCGGTGGGTCCAGACGTCGAGCGACCTGCCGCAGGATCCAGTAGTCATCGCGGGCCTCACCGGGAGGCGTCAGTGCCGGACAAACGTATTGAACCTGCTCGTGTAGATAAGACCCGATAATGTCTTCCTGCTCCATAATCAGCGTACTGGGCAGCACCAGGTCGGCGCACTGGGCGGTATCGGTCATAAAAGCATCGACCACAACTTTAAAATTAACCTTGGCAAATGCCTTTTTAATCAGGTGCGAATCCGGCGCCTGGTTGATGACATTGGAGCCGTTTACCCAGATCATCTCAATCGGCGGCTGCTCGGCTGCCAGAATTTCCCGGCCGATGATGGGAAATTGAAAAGAGCGCCGCGGTCGTTTTTCGTGTTCCCGCAGCCATTTTAAATTCAAGTTGCGATAAGAGTGCAGTTGAAAATAACTGCCGCCGCCCTTGCAGCCAATATTGCCGGAAAGCAAGGCCAGGGCATTGATGAATCGCACATTTTCACCGCCATATCGATAGCGCTGCACGCCGGTACCGATCAAAGAGGCTACCGGCTCTTTGTGCGCATAGCAAGTGTAGACCTGCTCAAAATCCTCCCGGGACACATCACAGGCTGCCAGCAAATGGCTGATCGACTGGGATTTGATCAAATTTAAAAACTTCTCCGGCGCACGGGTATGGCGCAAAATATCAGGATCGATGCCATCGTTTTGCGCCAATAATTGCAAAACGGCGGCCGCCAGAAAACGATCCGTCCCCGGCCGAATACGAACCTGACGGTCTGAATAGGACCGGTTTCCGTCTCCTCCCGGGGATATGGTGATGACCTGGGTGCCGTTTTTACGGGCCCGTTTGACCAGTGCGGCCGTGTGAACCGAGCTGCGTGAGAGGTCTTTACCCCAATTGAGGATGTGAACGGCATTGAACAGGTCGCTGATGTCATTGTTTTCGCGGGATCCAAAATCGTGCACGGCGGCCATGTAGCCGGCGGCATCACACAGCGAACCGCGCACTCGACTGGTTCCTAAACGGGTAAAAAGAACTGAGGTGGCTTCTTTTAAAATGCCTTTGGCACCCTCGTTATGGATATGCAAAATAGCGGTGGGGCGGGACCGTAATGCCTGGATTTTTGCAGCACAAAGCTTTAGCGCTTCCTCCCAGCTGATGGCCTGCCAACCGGTTTGGGTTTTCAATTGCGGAGAAGTGATGCGTTGGGGGCTTTGGACCCTTCTGACGTGATCCTGGAGTTTGGCGCAGGCAAATCCGGCGGTAAACGGATTGTCAGGATTGCCCTTCACCTTGACTTTGCCTGCTGCGGTGTCTTTGACAATAATCGAACACGCATCCGGGCAATCCATGGTGCAGGCTGTGGTTGTTGTTTCTTTGCTTACATTCATCATGCGTAACTTAAGCAGCACTAAAAATTTAGTCAAGAAGGGGATCGCCTGGAGATCGACTGACATTCAATCCTGATCATGTAACATTTCAAACCGGGCTACATTGAAAATTGCCAATCCAATATTATATTAGCGCAACACTGTGAAGGAGTGAATATAGGAGGGAGAACAAACAACATGGATGATAAAGAACGGTACCAGCAGAAGATGAAAGCGCAGCTGGATCAATGGAAGGCTGAAATCGATAGGCTAAAAGCCAAGGCATCCGGCGCCAGCGCCGATGCGCAGTTGAAAATGAACCAGCATATTGAAGCCCTTGAAGGCAAAATCGATGAGGGCAAGGCGAAGTTAGCAGCACTGACCGAGGCCACCGGCGAGGCCTGGCGCGACATGACATCAGGTGTGGATACGGCCTGGAACGCGTTGAAGTCAGCATTTAGAGACGCCTCAGAAAAATATAAAAATGAATAGCTGTCCGGCAGTTTCACATTAGAGACGAAAAAGGGTAAGGCTACATCCACTGCTAATCGCTCTTGTTTCCCTTTACACGGTCTTCATTGGTCTGGTTCTCTATGTCGTGCTGCAATTGAGCGATCCCTTTCAGGGTGACAGCGGTGTTGATCCGAGCGAATTTGAATATTTGATCGACCAGTTGAAAACCGAAATCGGATAGCATTGATGGCAAAGGAGAAAAAATAAATGACCGAAACCTCCATTCAAAACACGGCTGCAGACAAGCCCGTTACGCCGCCGCCCGGCTGGCGTTTCCGCCTGGGTGTGATTTTCTTCGCACTGGGATGTATCACTCCCGTCGGTGCTGCAATAGTCGCCCTCACCAATCTTTCACCTGCCTTGAAAGCAACATTGGGAGGGCTTTTTCTGGTGGGCGGCCCCGAGGTGTGCACCATCCTGGCGGTGGCCTTCATGGGCAAGGCCGGTTTTGCCTATGTCAAAAATCGCTTGCTGGCCATGCTGCGTCGCTATGGTCCTCCAAAGGAAGTCGGTCGGGTGCGTTACTATATTGGGCTTGTGATGTGGCTCATACCGGCTGTCTACGCCTGGGTATTGACGTACATGTCGCTCGATTGGCTGCCGGGCTTTCCCGAATACCGCATTCCGATTGCCCTGTCGTTGGACTTCATATTTATCTGCAGCTTCTTGGTACTGGGTGGTGACTTCTGGGACAAGGTGCGGTCGCTTTTTGTTTACAGGGCCAAGGCCAGCTTTCCAGAATCCACCGCAAGATAACTGTCGTTATTTCAATTTTTCCTTGACGGAGGCCATTTTACTTTGCATGCGGCCGGCGGGCCCTTTGCGATAGTCGGCTTTGAGGGACAAATTGATGCGGTTGCAATCCTTTTCAAGGGCCTGAAAGCAACGATCCACCAGAGCCATCACCTCACCCCAATCCCCTTCCACACAGGTGCCCATGGGATTCAACTCGTAGGGCAGACCGCTGTCTTGAATCAGTTTTAACGCCCGGGCCACATACGGGCTCAGGCTTTCGCCCTTGTCCATCGGAAAAATTGAAAACTCAACAATGGTGCTCATGATAACCTCTCTGTATCCCTATAAGTGACGATGGTTTTAACCGTCCGAAAAAGTCTAAAATTACTGTGCCGGTATAATCCGGTTTGTTATTGGTTATTCGTTATTCGTGTTGACAAATATGAATATACGATCAACTATTTCACGTAACCTGTCAACCTAATCTCTTTCCAATTGATCGCACCGAGGAGGACGCCATGCAGGACGTAAGGCCTGAAAATTACCGCATTCATCTGATTCCCGATTTGAAACAGTTTACATTTGCCGGCAGTGTGACGCTTTTAATTGAAGCCCCAACAGCGATCGATACGGTGCAGCTAAATAGTTTAGAACTCGATATTCAGGAATGTACGGTCGAACAAGAAAGCGATTGTGTCGAGTGTAAATTTGAAACTAACAGCGAAAAAGAAGAGCTACAAATTGTTCTACCCCAAAAAATGGCGGGGGCTATTCGAATTCAGATTGACTATAATGGTCAGATCAACGATAAAATGGCCGGTTTTTATCGCAGCCAATATACCCATGCGGACCAAACCCAATATATCGCCGTCACCCAGTTTGAAGAAAGCGATGCCCGCAGAGCCTTTCCATGTATGGATCATCCCGCTAAAAAGGCCACCTTTGATATCAGCATGGATATCGACAGCGACCAGGTAGCGATATCAAACGGTGCGATCAAAGAAGAAACCGCACTAGACGATGGAAAAAAGCGCGTGACCTTTGAGCAGACACCCAAAATGTCAACCTATCTGGTGTTTTTGGGTGTCGGTGACTTTGAATTTACCCGGGACACCGAAGACCCCCGGGTACGGGTGGCCACACTGCCCGGAATGAAGCCCTATGCCATGTTCGGTCTGGAGTTTGGCCGCAAGTCCCTGGCTTTCTGCGAGGATTATTACGGCATCCCCTACCCGCTTCCCAAAATGGATTTGATTGCCATTCCTGATTTTGCCTTTGGAGCCATGGAAAACTGGGGAGCGATTACCTTTCGTGAAAATCTGCTGCTGCATTATCCGGAGATTACATCTAAATCCGGCGAAGAGCGTATCTGTGAAGTCATTGCTCACGAGATTGCCCATCAGTGGTTCGGCAATCTGGTCACACCGGAAGACTGGAAATATCTGTGGTTAAATGAAAGCTTTGCGACTTATTTCGGCAATGGGGTTGTTGCTCACTATTATCCTCAGTGGGAAATCTGGCAGCAGTTTTTATGGGGAAGTACCGGCGGTGCCATGGCGCGCGATGCGCTCCTCGAAAATTTCGCCATCGAGATTCCAGGCGGGGAGCATGTGGTCATCAATGTCAGCACAGCGCCGATCATCTACAGCAAGGGCGGAAGCATTTTACGGCAAGTCGAAGGTTACATCGGATCGCAAAATTTTAAGCAGGGCCTGCAACACTATCTCAAAGCCTATCAATACGATAATGCCACCAGTGAGGATCTCTGGAATTCATTCGAAAAAGTATCCGAGCAGCCGGTCGGCAGCATGATGAAAAGCTGGATTGAGCAACCGGGATTTCCGATGATCACTGTTAAGCGGGACGACAACAAGCTGCAATTGACCCAGCAGCGGTTTAGCTATCTGCCGGTTGAGGCCGACCAGAGTTGGCAAGTACCCATTACGATACGGTTTTTTTCAGGCCCGGCAGAGGATGACAGCATGACATTTCTGATGGACAGCAGCACGCACGAAATTGAAATTCCGAAAGCAGCCGACGCCTACAAAATAAATGATCAACAAACTGGATTTTACATCGTCCACTACCACGATTTGGATAATCTGGCTGCTCTGGGACAACGGGTCGCTGATCAATCACTGTCACCCGAAGACCGCTGGGGTCTGCAAAACGATCTTTTCGCATTGTGCAAACGCGGCGATACCGCTTTCAGCGATTATCTGGATTTTTTAGCCTATTACCAAAATGAAAGCGCGTTTTTACCGCTGGTAAGCATCTCAAATAACCTGCAACACGCCTATCTGGTGATGGCGGCTGAACAGCAGGAAAGCATCGCCGCGCTGGTCCGGCCCTGGTTTGAAACAGTTCTCAATGATATCGGATTCGAGCCGGCACCCGATGAAAAGCATACCACGGCTAATTTAAGAGAGCAGCTGCTTTGGCATGCGGCCCTGTGCGATGCCGAAAGTGCCATCGCATTTGCCGCTGGGCAGTTTGAGAGGTGGTTGAAAGGTGATGCGGTTCATCCGGACATCATGAAAAGCGTTCTGCAAATTGCAGCATTGAGTGGTGATCAGCAGACGTTTTCATCACTCGATGAGCGTTTTCAGAAATCACAGATCGAACATGAGCGCATGAATATACTGGTCGCGCTGGGTTGTTTTAAGGAAAAAGTGCCTCTCGAAAACGCCCTGCAGTACATCCTGGATACCGTGCCGGCCCGCAATAAATTTGTGCCGGTGGTGGCGATGGCGTCCAATCCGCACGCCATCCCCCTGCTGTGGAACTGGTATGTGTCGCATCTGGAACAAATCGAGCAATTTCACCCCATGCTGTATGAAAGAGTGGTGGCGTCGATTGTCCCCATGGCCGGAATGGATGACCCGCAGGCAGTGAAGAAGTTTTTTAAAGATTATATGCAAGAAACCGATAAGGCCACAGATGTGATCAAGCTGTCGCTGGAAAGATTGGAAATCAACCTGCGCCTGCGCGCTGCGAATTAGGTTCAGGGTTCTGCGTTCAGAGGTTCAGGGTTCCCGCCTTCGCCCCTTGGGCTAGGGCGCGGCGAGCAGGGTTCAGGTGTCAGTATTTTGGGCTGCGGGCTTCTTGCTCCTGGCAGCTGGCTTAATGGGATAGAGATTAAAAAAATTGAATTTCCGTATAAATAAATGTAATTTTCGAATCAGAAATAGAAAATTTTGTGCAAGGTCAAGGAAGAATCAGATTTTATACCGGAGGCATACTTGTAGTATGTCGAGGATTAAAATCTGATTGTGACACAGAGATTGCGCAAAAGGGTCATTTATGATTCGAAAATTAGGATAAGCCGAAGCCCATTTTGGCATACTCTTTAATGCGGGCCTTGGCTTCCTCAACGGTTTGGCCTAGCTGCCAAGGCTCCATGAAACCCTCCAGCATCATCTTCCAGCCGTCATTATCCTGGAATACCGTGGCTTCCTCACAGGAAATCCCACAACCTTCCTCACCGAGAGCATCCATGAGTGCACTTAATATGGTATCACGATCATTCATTTACATTTCCTTATATAAACTTAACGATTTTTGGTCCTAAGATCATTGGTAAGCACTCAAATCGGGCTGTCAAACGGCACTCAACTATATTGCTATTAATATTGGACACTTAATTTGCTTGCCGACTAATGGCAAATTTCAGATAAGCTAGGCACTTACCTTATTAGGAATCATTCTCATTGACAAATTTCGTTGTGACCGGTATAGAAATTCCTCTTAAAAAAAAAGCATACATGCTGTTGATCGCTGTGATTAAATCTGATATTCACACAAAAACATATCCTCTGTAATTTAGTGGTTGTTAAAAAACGTTCCAATATCATAGAGGTTTTTTACAACCATTATGCCGCCATTCGGAATATTAAAATGAAAAGCGGTAAAGCTCATCTTATGTTCTATTCTGGGAGATCGTACTTGATATGAATCGGCGAACCTTCCTCAAGATTGCGGGTATGGGCAGCATATCCTTGGCAGCCGGCTGCAGTCCCCCTGAAAAAAATCTGTTTTCTCTTGTTCATGCACCAGATGATATGGTGACCGGAAGAGCAACCTGGTACGCATCGACCTGCCGTGAGTGCCCGGCCGGCTGCGGTATTATGGCCAAAAACCGTGAAGGGCGCGTGATCAAGGTCGAAGGCAACCCCCTGCATCCGATTAACAAGGGCAAACTCTGTATGCGGGGCCAAGCGGCCTTACAGGCCGTGTACAATCCGGACCGCATCAAGACTCCATTGCTCAAAGACAAAGATGGGTGGCAGCCAATCTCGTTTACCAAGGCCCAGTCCATGCTGAAAAATAAAACCCGTGATGCCGCCCAGAAAGGCGCGGATCGCATTCGCATGCTGACCGAAGTGGTGGGCAACAGTCAGCTGGCCCTTTTTTCAGAGGCGCTCAAACAATGGAATGCGTCCAATCCGCTGATATATGAGCCTTTTGCCTATGAGTCTGTGAAAACAGCCAATGAAATGGTTTTCGGACGCAAAGAACTCGTTTCCTATAAAATGCAGGAAGCCGATGTGCTGGTTTCTTTTGGGGCTGATTTTCTGGAAACGTGGTTATCGCCGGTCGAATATACCCATAAATTTAAGACCATGCATGCCTTAAAAAGGGGTCAAAAAGTTCCATTTTACCATCTGAGCCCGGTTCAAACCCTCACCGGGGCCAATGCCGACTATTGGGTGCCCTGCAACCCCAGCAGCGAATGTATTGTCGCCTTGGGCCTGGTGCGTCAGGCGCTTGATATCCGCAAAGGCAAACAACTGCCCTGGTCCTTTCGTAAACCGTTGTTTGAGGCAACCGCTCCGTACACCCAGGCTCGCGTGCTGGAGGCATCGGGCCTATCGCTAGAATTTTATGAGAAACTCATCATTGAGCTGATGGGAGCCCGCAAACCCCTGGTTCTGGGCACCGACACCGGCGCCGGTGATCTGATGGGCCTGCAGACCAATGTGGCGGTCAATCTATTAAACCTGCTGCTCGATCCGGATCTAACGCTGTTGGATTTTAACAATCGCCACAGGGTTGAAATTGCCGCCGCCCGATCCGAAGTGCTGCAGTTTTTTAAATCCCTCAAATCCGATCCGGTTGACGTCTTGATCCTCAACAACACAAATCCGGTCTTCAGTTTGCCGCCCCAAAGCGGTGTAAAGACGGCCTTGGAGCAGGAAGACCTGTTTGTGATCAGTTTCAGCAATTTTATGGATGAAACCGCTCAAATGGCGGATTTGATTTTTCCGACCGCCCTGCCGCTTGAAACATGGGATGAATACAGCGGTTGGCAGGCGATTAATTCCACATTGCAACCCACTATGGGCCGCTTAACTCAAGCGCCCCATATCGGTGATGTCATTCTGGATACGGCTTTTGAAAATCAAAAACCCGCTGAAAATTATAAGACCTATTTGTTTGCCAGATTGGTCAGCGAGCGCAAGATCGAGGATGAAAAAGGATGGGTGCGGCTGCTTCAGGTGGGCGGTGCTGCTGATTCAACGGCAACAAGTCAATCAGCAAAGCTAGATCCGAACCCGCAAAAAATAACCGCTTTGCTGTCCCAAACTGTGGATACCAGCACCTCCGATCTAGTTTTTAGAGCCATACCGTCCATCCGCTTTTTTGATGGCCGCGGTGCCAATCGGCCCTGGTTGTGCGAAATTGGGGATCCATTAACACGGGTGGCCTGGCAAAGCCCGGTCAGCATGCACCCTGACACAGCCCGAAGTCAAAATATCACCCAGGGCGACATCATTCAGATTAAATCGCAGTGGGGCAATCTCGAAGCAGCGGTTTACGTAAATGAATTTGTGCGCCCCGGCCAAGTGGCCATGAATATTGGCCAGGGCCATCAGGCCTATGGGCGTTACGCCCAGGGCAAGGGTGTCAATCCGCTGGCCATCTTGCCATCCGAGGCGAATACGGAATCCGGGGGACCGCTTTTTTCAACCGATCAAATTAAGATCAGTTCAACCGGCCGCAAGCTGGACCTGGCCTATATGTACGGCAGCCGAACCCAGCATGAAAGACCATTCGCACTGACCGTCGGCCTGACAGAACTCAACCAGGGGAAAATACCCAAAAGAACCGGCCTGACCATGGAAGATTTTCCCTTAACCCTGCCGCTGCCGGAAGGGTATGATCCCAAACGCGATTTTTATCCGCCCCATGATCATGAAAAATACCGCTGGGCCATGGTCGTCGACTTGGATCGCTGCATTGGTTGCGGCGCCTGCACAGCCGCCTGCTATGCCGAAAACAACATTGGCATTGTGGGTGAAGAGCGTGTGCTCGAAGGACGGGAGATGACCTGGCTAAGCATCGAGCGCTTTCAGGATCCGCATCAAAAATCAAAGGTCACCTTTTTACCGATGCTTTGTATGCACTGTGATAACGCCCCCTGCGAATCGGTCTGCCCGGTATATGCCCCGCACCATTCAAAAGAGGGCCTCAATAACCAGATCTACAATCGCTGCATCGGAACACGTTACTGCGTCCAGAATTGCCCTTATAAAGTGCGGCGCTTCAATTGGTTCGACTGGCAATGGCCGGATCCCATGAATGTGCAGCTCAATCCCGACGTCACTGTGCGCAGCAAAGGGGTGATGGAAAAATGCTCATTCTGTATCCAGCGCATCAAGGTTGCGCACACCAATGCCAACAATGAAAAGCGCTTGATCCGCGATGGCGAGGTCATTCCGGCCTGCGTGCAAACCTGCCCAACCGATGCGCTGGTTTTTGGCAGTTTGATGGACAAACAAAGCCGGGTCAGACAGCTGGTGGATGATCCCCGGGCCTACCAGGCCATGGGCTATTTAAACACCAAACCGGCTGTCATCTATCTTAAAAAGGTTTTACGCGAGGCGTAAACATCAGGTTGTGCCTGTTGGCCGGTTTAGCCAGTTGAGCCGGTTGAAGACAATCTAACCTAACCGGGAAACGGGAAACGATTAAAATTATGCCGGAACTAACATACGCGAGTATCGATCAAACCGTATTAAACACATTGACGCCGCCTAAAAGGTACTACTGGGCGATTGTCGCGGTTCTATTTTTAGGTGTGCTGGTGGGCGCTGCCTGCTGGATTTATCAGATCGTTGTCGGCATCGGAGCCGGGGGGCAAAACAATCCGGTGGCCTGGGGCACCTATTTGATCAACTTCGTCTTCTGGGTGGGAATTGCGCATTCCGGAACGCTGATTTCTGCCATCCTGCACTTGTTCCGGGCCGGCTGGCGCAACCCCATTGCCCGGGCAGCCGAGACCATGACCGTTTTTGCCGTCTGCATTGCCGGGCTTTTTCCGTTTATCCATCTGGGTCGTGTCTGGCAGGTCATGTACATGATCCCTTATCCCAACCAGCGGCTGCTGTGGCCCAATTTTTTATCCCCCTTAATGTTTGATGTCATTGCCATCAGCACCTATCTGACAGTCAGCTCCCTTTTCTGGTATACGGGTTTATTGCCGGATTTAGCAGCCATCCGTGACCGGTCCGAAGGGATACGCAAGAAAATCTTTACATTCCTTTCCATGGGCTGGACCGGCGCACACGAGCAGTGGCGGCATTATACCCGTGGCTATTTGTTTTTTGCTGCTCTGGCGACACCGCTGGTGATATCGGTACACAGTGTTGTGTCCTGGGATTTTGCCCTGGGGATTGTGCCCGGCTGGCATACCACTATTTTTGCGCCTTATTTTGTGGCCGGCGCCATCCATTCCGGATTGGCCATGGTGCTAACCCTGATGATTCCCTTACGCAAACTATTTAGCTACCAGAAAATCATCACCAAAGAGGTGCTGGAAAATGTGGCCAAGACCATTGTTTTTACCGGCCTGATTGTCGGTTTCGCGTATGCCACCGAATTTTTTATCGCCTGGTACAGCCACAATGCGGTCGAAATCGAGCAATTCCGCTGGCGGGCAACCGGTGAATTTCGCTGGGGCTTTTACTTCATGGTCGTGTGCAACACACTCATACCCCTGCTGTTTTTGTTCAAAAAGGTCCGCACAACAATTGCTTCTTTATTTATCATATCGCTGATCGTTAACTTCGGCATGTGGTGGGAACGCTTTGTGATCATCATCGGCGGCGTGGCCCGCGGCTTTTCGCCCCATGCCTGGGGATTGTACACGCCCTCAATGATCGAATACGGCATCATGCTGGGCAGTTTCTGTCTGTTTTTCTTCCTGTTTATGTTGTTTGCCAAGCATCTGCCATCGGTCTCGATGACCGAAATGAAAGAAACACTCGACCATGGAGGCAGTCATGCAGGGTAAAAAATACATTATGGGGCTGTTTAAAACTGAAGACCAGGTGATATCCACACTGGCTGCTCTCAAAGAATCGGCATACCAGTTTATACGTGTACATAGTCCGATTCCAAGCCACAAGATTATGGATGCCCTTAACCTGAAAAAAAGCAAGGTGGGCTGGTTTACCTTAACCGGCGGCATCCTGGGTCTCATCAGTGGTTTTGCCCTGGCCGTCTATTGTTCAATCGAGTGGAATTTGATTGTCAGCGGCAAACCCATCATATCGTTGATTCCGTTTTTTATAGTGGGCTTTGAATTTACGATCCTGTTTGCGGTTTTCGGCAATGTCATCGGCCTGCTTACTCAGGCGCGCTTGCCCAGCGCTAAGCACATGGAAAATTACGACCCGCGCTGCTCGGGCGAGCATTTTGGTGTGCTGGCAGCGTGCGAAACCACACAGCAGGATGATTTAAAAGATTTTTTTAAGCAAAACGGAGGGGAAGTAAGGGTATTTGATTAAATCGATAACCGAAGGTTCAATGGCATGACAGAAAAAAATAGTAAAGCCGCTGCATCGCAAAAATCGTCGCTGGGCTGGCTTTCCATTGTCCTGATTATCATTGGATTGGCAGCCTTCATTTACGGCGTTATGGGCGATCATCCGGAAAAAGCCTGGCAGGCCTATTTAATTAATTTTCTACTGTGGTCCGCCATTGCCCAGGGGGCGGTACTTTTTTCAACGGTGATGCATATGACCAAAGCCCGCTGGAGCGGTCCGTTATCAGCCCTAGCGGAGTCCTTTGCGTCCTTTTTCCCGCTTTCGTTCGTGCTGTTTCTGATCTTATTTTTGGGACGAACCCATATCTTTCCGTGGCTGCACGAGGATCTGCACGGCAAAGAAGTCTGGCTCAATATTCCCTTTCTGTTCACACGCGATTGTGTCGGCTTGCTGTTACTGTATGCCATTGGGTTTGCCTATTTGTACAATGCACTTCAGCTTCGTGCGGATGCCAACCAGAATCAGGGTACATTCGGAAAAATGGTTCACAGAGGCTGGGTTCGCAATAATCGCAGCATCGAGCAGGTTAAGAAAAAAATGACCATCTGGGCCGGGCTATATATTTTGGCGTTTACGCTGGTGCTGAGTCTGATCGGCTTTGACCTGGTCATGAGTATGGACCCCCACTGGATATCGACCCTGTTCGGCGGCTACAGCTTTGTCAAAGCCTTTTATGTCGGCTTGGGTGCCCTGATCATCCTGGCAGCCATTACTTGGATTCGAAATGGTGAATCATCCGGTCTGGCGCCTGCCCATTTTCATGATATCGGAAAATTGTTTCTGGCTTTTTGCCTGCTGTGGGCTGACTTTTTTTATGTTCAGCTGACCGTCATCTGGTACGGCAATATTCCGGAAGAAACCTATTATGTCATCGAGCGTACTGTGATGGTCCCGTGGAGCAAGCTGGCCTGGAGCATTTTTATCGTCTGCTTCATCATACCGTTTGTGATTTTGCTAAATAAAAAGGTTAAATCAAAGCCTGTTTTCATGGTGATTTTGTGTAGTGTCATCATCATCGGGTTCTGGTTTGAACATCTGCTGCTGCTGGCGCCGGCGCTGAGTCATGGTGCGCATTCGCTGTCGCTGAATGTGACCGATGGATTAATAACAGTGGGATTTTTCGGTTTGATGGTCATGGCCGTCAGCTATTTTTTAAGGCGCTTTCCGAATATTGCCGGCAGCAGTCAGACCGAGCCGTCGGCTTAAAGATGCAACATTTTTAACGAGGTATCGAACCCTTGAGCAAAAATGCCATTATCATTTTGACCACGTTGATCACCGGGTTGGCCATCGCGGTGTTTATTTTCCTGTTCTACAAGGTGCCTTACGGCGATGTCGGGCCGGAGCAGCCGATTCCCTTCAGCCACAATGTTCACAGCGGGGTCAAGCAAATCCAGTGTCAATACTGCCACCCCTATGTGGCTTATTCCAATCATCCAGGGATCCCGGCGGTGGAAAAATGCCTGCACTGCCATAACTATATTATTGCCAACCACCCCTGGATAAAAAAGGAACACGAATATTTTAACACCAACACGCCAACGCCCTGGGTCAAAGTCAATTATGTGGCCGAACACGTACTGTTTAATCACCAGCGCCATATTAACAGTAAAATCGCCTGCACCGAATGCCATGGACAGGTGCAGAACCTACAGCGTCTGCCGCATAAAACCTGGTATATGAATGAGTGCATTACATGCCATTTTAAAAAGGGCGCCAATGTGGACTGCTGGCTGGCGTGCCATAGCTAGATCGTTATAGGTTAAAAGTTATTGGTTATTCGTTATACGAAATTGAGATAAAGCCGATATGCCAGAAACAAATAACCAATAACAAATAACGAATAACAAACATGGGAGAACCAAATTTGTCGACTGAAGTCACTGAAAAGGTGTCATCGAGCAATCCGACCGCCAAGGCATTTACGCTGACATCCGCACTCTGGTTTGCCGCGGCAACCTCTTTTGGCATGATTGCCGCGGGCTATTTGATCGCGCCGGATTTTTTGGCGAATGTCGAATATATTCACTTTGGCCGGGTAAGGCCCATGCACATCAACGCTGTATTGTTCGGTTTTGTAACCCCGGGTTTACTGGCGGCAGCCTTTTATTATTTTCCCAGACTATTGCGGACCGAGCTGTTCAGCCATAAGCTCGGCATATTCAGCGCCATTTTCTGGAATATTACGGTTGCCGCCGGTATGATCGGTATCAGTCTTGGGCACACCCAGGGTCGCGAATACGCTGAATTGCCATGGCCAGTTGATATTATGGTGGTGATCAGTTTCTCCCTGGTCGTATTCAACATTTTAATGACCATCCGCAAGCGTGCAGAGCCCATTTTATATGTGTCCATCTGGTATACGACCGCCGCTGTCCTTTTGACATCCATCACTTATTGCCTTGGCAATGTCATTTGGAAACCCGATACCGGCGCCCTGGTGGGTATCCCGGATGCCATCCTTCTATGGTTTTACGGGCACAATATTTTCGGGCTCCTATTGACGCCCATGGGTCTGGCGGTGGCCTACTATGTGCTGCCGATTGCCACACGCAGCCCGCTGTGGAGCCACACGCTGTCACTGGTAGGGTTCTGGTCTTTGATCATCGTTTATACCCATATCGGCACCCATCACCTGCTGCAGGTGCCCGTGCCTACCTGGCTGAAAACCATCTCGATTGTTGACAGTGTCGCCATGGTAATTCCGGTTATGATCGTATTGATCAATTTATGGTACACCATCAAAGGCAAGCTGGGGGAGATTCATGCTGACATTGGCGCCAAATTCGTGTTGACCGGCACCATATTTTATTTCTTTGTCAATATCCAGGGCTCAATGATGGCCCTGCCGCATGTGCAGCGCATCACCCACTTCAACAACTGGGTGGTCGGCCATGCCCATATCGGTGTGCTCGGATTTGCCGGGGTAACAGCCCTTGGCGGGCTGTATTTCATTTTACCCAAAATTACGGGCAAACCCCTGTACAGTAAATTTCTGGCCGACGTTCAATATTGGCTGGTGCTGATCGGTGTCACGGGCTTTGCGGTGGTCCTGACGGTTGTTGGACTCATCCAGGGCAATGCCTGGTACAATGGTGAAGCCCTTTATCGCACCTTGCCCATGATTCAACCCTATTACATTTTAAGAGCCTCGCTGGGATTGTTTATTATGATTGGCGCATATATCGGATTATATAACGTCATTCGATCGCTATATTTTAATCGCGGAGTTGCAACATGAGAATGACCCCGACTGTCATTATCACGGGTATTCTGGCCCTGTTGGCGGCTATTACATTGATCGTCGTCTACTGGCCCTATGCCACCCAGGATAAGACACCTTCTGAAATTTTTCGCACTCGCACGGCAATTGAAAATGAAGGCCGTAAAATTTACCTGGAGAACGGGTGCGTTTACTGTCACAGTCAGTCCATCCGGGCCATCGATTGGATCCACGGCGCACATCGCATTGCCCAAACCGGCGATTATGTGGCCGACGAACCCGTGGCGCTGGGATCCCAGCGCACCGGTGTGGACCTGTCACAGGAAGGCGGCGAGCACCCAGATGACTGGCATATCGCTCATTTTATCAATCCGCGTTACACGCGGCCGAGCTCGATTATGCCGCCCTTTGAGTGGCTGGGTATGGAACGCATTCATCAACTGACTCAATATATTCAAAGCCTGGGATTTAAAAATGCCGACCGGCGCATGGAGCGCCAGCGTTACTGGAAAGCCGAATCTATCAAGGCCTATGAGGCCGGACCTGATGTAAACGCCCGCTGGCTGGCAGAAATTGTGCCGGAAGGGTGGCGCAACATCCCGAATCCGTACCCGACCACCAAGGCCAGCTTGCAGCGGGGACATAAAATTTATCAGAATAATTGTATCGGCTGCCACGGCCCCATCGGAGACGGCATGGGCCCGGCCCAGCCCTGGATATATCCGCCGCCGTTAAATTTCACGATTTTGAAGGGCCGCGAGATATCCGGCGGGATTATCTACTATCAGCTGATGAACGGCATAACCGGAACGGCCATGCCGTATTTTAAAAAAGAGCTGGAATCCCAGAAGCTCTGGGAGGTCGGTGATTACATTGCAGTTTACTTTATTAACCAGAGCGATGCCAATGCCGAACCGCGCGGTATAGATGCGGCCTGGGAACCATAACATTAGGCGAAATTGGCCCTTTTTCCGAATAGCTGCGTTCTCCGCGGATTTTAGGCCTCGACGTACCAAACGTACGCCTCAACCTAAAATCCTTGTGCGGCCTGGCTCTTCGAATAAAGTTCCTATTTTCGTATAACTTGCTTGATCGTTGATTTATTAACTATTTAACTATTTGACCAATCAACTATTTAACTAAGATGTACTACCCTTACTTTATTGCATATATGGCTGCCGGATTTGTTATCAGCCTGGTGGTGTTTTTCTGGGCGCTGAACAGCGGGCAGTTTAATGACCAGCAAAGGGCGCGCTTTTTGCCGCTGCAAAATGAAATGCAAACCCAACCGGCAAAAATACCCAGATTTGCGCGCATTCAAACCGCTGCTCTTTTTTCACTGGTTTGCCTATGCCTTGCAAGCGCTGTGGCGGTAGTGGTCTTTTCCTTGATAAAAGGGATGCAATAATGGCTCCTAGCAGAAAGGGTTTGATTTAAAAAACATTCAAGGAATCCGGCTATGAGATATTTTACCTTACTGGGCATTCAGCATTTTGTTATGTATCTGTTTCCGGCCCTGGCAACGGTTGTGCTGTTTATCATCGGCCTGGGGTTTTATTACGTCAAGCGTAAAGATGCGGAAGAACGCGAAACGCGCATCATCGAGGAATTTCCCGGCGGTATTCAAGGCCGCAACGCGCCTTTTCCCCTGGTGGCAAGTCTCATACTGATTGGAACCATTATCTGGGTATTCGCCTATATCGTCTTAATTGGTACTTTAGAGGTCAGAATCTAATGGAAAATACGGATCACCATGCCTCGGCAGTCAAAACCTGGCTATTGGTACTTTTATTTGTCGCCATCATTGTCTTCAAGGGGTGGCTGGCATATACCGTTATTGGGGACCTTGGGCAGCCCGACTGGGATTATCGACCGATAGATGATGTGCCTGCGGAGTCTGCTTATGCCATTTGGGATCCTTATTACCCATTACCTTACGCTCAGCATGTGCTCAAAGAGCAGGGTCAGGAAGAAAACCCAAAGCATTTGTATATTATTCCTTTTAAAGGTGTTGAATAAATGAAAAAGGTAATTGGCTTTTTGATTGGTGTCGTCATTGTAGTTCTGGTTGCCTACAATGCGCTCGTCTATTATGATAATAACTTCCGCTATGGCCGGATGCGGGAAACACCTGCCGTGCGGCCTTACGAAGAGCCGCTGCTGATCAAGGAGGCTGGCATAGTCCCGGTAAACGGTGGCGAAGCCATTTTCCGGGTATCGGCCGGAACCGACATACCATCTCCCTTCGATTTGAACCAGCCGGCTGCGATCGATCGCGGTAAAGCCGTATACCTGGTCTATTGCGCTCAGTGCCACGGTCATAAATACGACGGCAACGGCAGCGTCGGTCAGAGCTTTGCGCCTTTGCCGACCGATCTGCGCAGCGCCAAAGTCCAAAACAGCCCGGCCGGTGTACTTTTTAAAAATGTCAGCTATGGCATCCCCGATGGCCGGCAGCCCCCATTGCACGCGACCATCACCGTCGATGATCGCTGGCGAGTCGTTGCTTTTGTCAAATCCCTTGGCACGCGAGAATAATTCTCTTCAATCCCAAACTTCACTTTCTTTCGTGTTTTTTTCATATTACATTCTGGGTTCGGCAGTAAGACCTATCCAGGTTTCAGGTGTCGGGTGTCAGGTGTCAGAAGAACGAGGTCAGACGACAGATGGGAATTAAAACAAAATAGCCTTTCTGTCCTCTGTTTTCTGCTCTCTGTCATCTTTTTGCTGACACCTGACACCTGAAACCTGACAACTTGATTATAGAAATTATTATTTAGAATTTTCCTGGCTCCATGGTTAAGCACCCTGACTCAAATAACACCTCGAAAAAATGTGACCTGTGCGGCCTTCCACTGCGCTACAAAACAGCTACCGCCGCTATCGCTGGAGCCGATTATGCGTTCTGCTGCCACGGCTGCCGGCAAGTGTTCACCATCCTGATGGAAGCTTCAGATTCGCCCAATCCTGAATCGTTTAAAGAAACCCAATTGTTCAAGCAATGCCAGTCCAAAGGTATTATTCCGGCTTCTGAAGAGCAACTCATCGAAATTTCACGCGATACCGCTTCCGTGGGTGATGACGCCCAGTCAAATGCCGCCAAAGCATCCGCATCAATTGAGGCACCTAATGCCCTGACACTTACGCTGTTGGTCAGCAAAATGTGGTGTTCGGCCTGTGCCTGGGTCATCGATAAATCTTTGCAAAAAACCCAGGGTGTCATCGATTCAACCTGCAATTTTTCAACGGACCGGCTACAGGTACTTTACGATCCTATCAAGGTCTCTCCTGATCAGATCATTCAAAGCATCGGCAAACTTGGGTTCCAGGCAGCAACGGTTGAGGAATCCGGCAAAACCAAGGAGTTCTCACGGGAATTTGTGCGTTTTGCAGTCTCGGCTTTTTTGACCATGAATGTGATGATGCTATCTTTTGCTCTATATACCGGCTTTATTACAGACTTTTCAGCCGAAAATGCTGCGAAAATATCCTGGCCCATGTTTGTCATGGCCGGTGCCGTTTTGATCTACGGCGGATATGATTTTTACAAAAAAGCCTGGGCAGGATTGCGCCATGCGGCCTTCAGCATGGAAACCCTGATCATTATCGGGGCCTTGAGCGCTTATTTTTACAGCACGTTTAACCTTTTACGCGGCAGCATCCATCTTTACTATGACACCGCCGCGATGCTGATCACCCTCGTATTGCTCGGCAAAGCACTCGAGCGCCGCGCCAAAAGAAAAGTGCTGATGGATCTGGAAAATTTCTTTGCGCTGGCACCTACAAAAGTTAGGATCTGTAATCGTGATTTTCCCGACGGCCGTTATGTGGCCATTGAACAACTGGCACCCGCTGACCATTTTCGTGTGGCTGAAAATGAAATTATACCGGCGGATGGGCACATCCTGGCCGGCAGTGGCAGCGTGGATGAATCCGCGTTGACCGGCGAGCCGGTGCCGGTTGCCAAAAAGACCGGGGATTTTGTTAGAAGTGGCACTCGGGTCCAGCAGGGCGAATTTAAAGTCAGCGCCGAAAAAGTCGGTGATGATGCCACCCTGGGTCAGATGATGCAAATCATTGAAAAAACGCTGCTGACCAAGTTGCCTATCGAAGGTAAAACAGATGTCATCCTGCAATGGTTTGTGCCCGTCATTCTGGCAATGGCAGCTGCCACCGCCGTTATATGTGCCCTCAGCGGTATATCGGTGGAAGCGTCCATTTTAAGAGCTGTGACCGTCATGGTCATCTCCTGTCCCTGCGCGCTGGGAATCGCCATCCCCCTGGCCCGGGTGGCCGGGATATCAATTGCCGGCAAAAAGGGAATTCTGGTGAGGGATTTTGCAGCCTTTGACATGGCACAACGCGTCAGTGCATTTGTATTTGATAAAACCGGGACAGTCACACACGGTAACTGGACCCTGCAGGAGGTGATCACTTTGGGTTCTCAAGATCGGGATGGGGTATTTCACCTAGCGGCCGGTCTTGAAATGGATTCAGATCATTTTATCGCCCGGGAAATACGGCAGCAGGCCAAAAAACGCCATTTACAGCCGGCGAAAATCGAACAAATTCAGACGGCCGAAAACGGCATATCCGGTCTATTTGAAAATACCCCTGTAAAAATCGGCTCAGCGGGCTTTATGGGGGACACCCTCATCGACTTCAAAAAAGAATATGATTTCAATCGCATACAGCCAACATCAACAGATTCATACGTATTTATGAGTATCGGCGATTCGCCGGCCGCTATTTTCGCATTTGGAGACACCCTTCGCAGCGGCGCCAGAACAACCATTGAGCAATTGCAGCAGCGCGGGTTAAAAACCCAACTGGTTTCGGGTGATGGCATTCAGACGACGCGTGCCGTTGCTGAGGCTGTTGGAATTCCCGAGGCTTTCGGCGGCCAAACACCAAACGATAAAGTAGCCGCCGTTAAAGCCTTGCAGAAACAAAATCACCTTGTTGCGATGGTCGGCGATGGCATCAATGACGCCCCTGCTCTGGTGCAGGCTGATCTTTCGCTGGCGGTCCATTCCGGGGCGCATCTGGGCGAAGAGGTGGCGGCTGTGACCCTGATGCGGGCCGAACCCGAACAAGTCATTGATTTTCTGACATTTTCTACAGTGGTCAACCAAAAAATTCATCAGAACCTGGTCTTTACCTTCGCATACAATGTCATCAGTATCCCCATCGCCATGAGCGGCCTGTTGAACCCGTTGGTGGCCGTTTGCGCCATGCTTTTGAGCAGCATCAGCGTCATCGGAAACACGCTGATGCTGGTCCGTAAGCACTCCGCTCAGGGTTCCGAGGTTCAAGGTTCAGCGTTCAAAGGTTAAGGTCAATGTCCGCTGGTTTTTATCGCCTGGCTTCTGACTTCGGCCTGTTGCTTGCTGGCTGCTTAAACCACTAAACTCGGAACACGTAACACGCAACCTCTGAACCTCTGAACCTAGGAACCTAGGAACCAAAAATATCGATTTAATTAAACATTTTGTTACCAATGGTATTATTTTTGCATCTATATATGTAGATGTGTTGTAAGGAACAGCATTGTTGAGTCGACCGTAAATGGCTTAGGTTGTGGCATTTGAACCGTCTACAAGCGAAAGTAAAGCAATTATGAGGAGTTAGCCGGATTGCCGTGAATCGACCACAAAACGGAATTAAAAATGTGCCTGCGAAGTGCCTAAAAACTGAGTTCAAAATAGGATAAAGCTGCCAAAAAATGTTACAATATAACGTCAAAAAGGCGTTAATTTTTTTAATATCCAAGTTGCCAAAACAGGATTGATGCTTACACATTTGGTTAGGGAACACGAGGCATTGGGGTTAAAAAGAACTTGTATTTAGTATAGATTTTGAATTTCCAGCCAGTCAATTCCTGCCCGAAGGTGAAAACAGCATCCCCGCAGATGTTCATGATTTGAACAAAATGGACGAATTCTAATAAATCCACGAGCTGGCAGCTTGAGCCACACGCTGAACAACAATAATTTCAAACAACCATATACGATGGGAGGAAAAATGCCTAAAAATTCAAGCACGCTTCACCAGCACTTGGCAGCTGTCAAAGACGGCAAGTTGCGGTTTGAAAATGCTTTCCAGGGAGTCTCCCGCATGATCCTGGAAAGTGAAATTGAAAAAGTGGTGGTGAACGGTAAGACAACCTATGATTTTAAGATATTCCGCAATGGCGCCAAGCACGTTATCGGCATGTATGATGAAATCAACAGTTTTGTGTCATATGTGAAAGATGCCGCCGAAAATGGTTCCTCCAAGGAAATGGCCTTTGTCCTGGTGGGTGAACCGGGTAACGGCAAAACCTATTTTGTGGAATTTTTGTCGGGCAAATATCGCAGTTTTCTGGCCAAGGAAAAAAATCGTAAGTTCACCTTTAAATTCTTGAATCTGGAGAAGCTCGGCAACTACGGCAAAATTACCACAATTGAATCCCAGACTTACGAAGACCCCATGATCCTGGCCATGAATCTGTTTGATGATCCGGATGAAACCCAGGCATTTTTGGCCAAACAGATCGGCTTTTCCGATAAAGATATCGAAAAATTCTATGCCGATTATCGGCCGCTAGGCGCCTGCAGCGGCTATATCTGGAATGATCTGCGCAATCATTGCGACGGCAACATCGATGAAATGCTCAAATTCATCGAAATTACACCCGTACCATTGACTGAAAGCCTGGGTACGGTCACTGGAAAATATCCGGCCAAAGACAAAATTACATCATCGGCCGTGGATCTGCTGGGTGAAGAATCCATTCAGCGCCTGTTGCATATCACCGATACCAACAATCCCTATCGTTTTGATCTGCGTCGGGGCGCCCTGGCACGGGTCGCCGGAGGCGGGATTCATTTCAGTGACGAAATCTATAAGAACAAAAAAGACCTGGTCCAGGTTTATCTGGGTGTAATTCAGAACCGTAACATTGAGATCGACGGCTTCAAATGGCCGATCGATACCCTAATTGTGGCCACCAGCAACAATTCCGAATTTCACCGCTTTCTGTCAGAAAAAGAAGAAGCGCCCATCGTTGACCGCTGCCGCATCTGTTACGTATCCCATAATACCAATTACAAACTGCAAAAACAGTTGACCGGCTATGCCATCGGAAGTGAAACCCGCACCACCCTGACCCGTGAAGATTTACATCAGGATCCCAACTTAAATTACGCCGCTTCGGTGACTTCGGTTCTAAGCCGCCTGCCGCGCTCTGAAAAACTGACACCGGTGGAAACCATGAAGTTGGCCGCAGGAGAGGTTGCCGGCGAAAAAAGCATCAAAACATTGGCGGAAGTCATCGACACCCTCAACCAGGATCCGGAGATTATCAACCGTTTTGGTCAAAAAGGTCTGGGGCAACGGAATTTGGGTCGGGCCATTCAATTGTTGATTGAAAGCTCTGAAACCAATGAAGGCCAGTGCATGTTCGCATACGACATCTTCAGAGCACTGGAACGCATTGTTCTGGATTACGTGACCGAAGCCAACGACCGGTCCAAATATCTTGAAGATCTCAAAACCGGCAAGGGATTGTATCGCGAACGCATCATGACCGAGATGTTCAATGCCTACATGGATGAGCCTTATGCCATTCGCAAAGATGTGATGAACTATGTCAACATGATTATCGGAATTGATGCCGAAAACTTAGGCCCGGACAAGATGTGGAAATACAAAGATCCGCAAAACGGGGAGCTGAAGGCTTTAAAAATCGACGAGCGCTATATCAACAGCGTCGAGGAGCGTCTGGGGCTTAAAACCGAGGAGCAGCGAGAGTCTTTTCGAACGTCGATTCGTAAAATTTATGGTCAGAAAATCTCAGTCGATCCGGATTACGATTTTATGGACAATCTGGAACTGGTTAAAGCCGTCACCGACGTACGTCTGAAATCCGATATCGCCGGCGCCGGCAGCTTGATCGGTGCATTGGCCAACCGCACCAATGAAGAAAACCAAAAGCTTTACGATCGCATGATTGAAACCATGCTCAATAAGCTGGGTTACTGTAAGACCTGTGCGCAGAAGACGATCGAGTATTTTTGCACACAAGAAGACGAAAAATAGTGGAAACAGGGGATTTTTCCGAGGAGCTGCGTTCTCCGCAGTTTTTAGCCTTCAACGTACTGCAAGTACGCCTCAGGCTAAAAACTTTGTGCGGCCTTGCTCCTCAAAAAACTTCCCTGTTTCCAACACTTAATTCTCGGGGGGTGATTAAAGCAAATATCATTGAGCCAAGATTTGGAAGGTTTTTTTAGTACCGTCAATTGTGAAAGCAGCAAAGCGGCATAGAAAAAGGCCGCTTTGAGAGATTGTCACAAAACGGCCTTTAGTTAGTGATAGATTCAAGACGCTACCAACGAAATAAATCTATCTAGATTAATAAAAAGATAACACAGTTTATTACATTGGTCAAAAAAATGTTTTGTGACAATCTCCCTCTGATTCCATATAAGATTTTTCAGTCGGAGATTAAATATGACAGAAATATTTATTGCACTCATTAAGTGGTGCATGATGCCATATGTAGTGACAATTTGTTTAATATTGCTGATCGCCTTTATAATAGCTGTATGCACTGAAAAATGGAGCGTATTAGAAAGGGCCAAAGTTATGGCTCGCCCAATGTCCATTTTAATAGATAGATTAAATGGCAAACTGCCTATATCAAAAAAGGATAAATAAAAAATTGATCTGGGATTAGCATAATTGCAGAGAATTGCAGGTTTTTGTTATTTGACTGACACCTGAAACCTTTGGCTAACGGCCGGGGGAAAATATGGATCCAAAAAGTAAAGAGCTATATGAGCGTCTGAAAGAAAAAGGGCTGACGCCCGAGCTGGAGCGTAAGATTCTGGCCGAGCTGGAAATGGTTGGCTCCCATCACCTGCCCGATAGCGCCAACACTGGGACCACAAAATCATTTCGTAAATTTCAGAATATTTACCAATATGATGACCTGACATTTTTACAGGGCATCACCGCATTGCAAAGCACCCACAGCACCAGCCTGCGATCCATCGATGAACTTTTGGAAAGAGACAAACAGCGCGAAGAAGATGGGTTCCCACGCAAAATCAACGTTGGCCGTTTGATAAAGCCTGGGAAGGGCGGCAAAGATAAAGTCGTGGTTGTTCCCTCCACTGTTGAAGAAAAATTCATCCATGACCCATCATTACAGGACTCAGAAGAAGAGCCCTATGGCGGCTCCGGCGATGGAGAAGAGGGCGAAGTGATCGGTGAGCAACCCATCCATCAACCCGACGCGGGTGACGGTACCGGTCCCGGACAGGGGGAGGGCGCTCAGCACGAAATGGAGTCCAACGCCTATGATCTGGGCCGCATCCTGACCGAAAAATTTCAGCTGCCGAATCTTAAAGACAAAGGTAAGAAAAGATCCCTCACCCGCTACACCTATGATCTGACCGATCGACACCGCGGGTTTGGGCAACTGTTGGATAAAAAAGCCACATTAAAAGAAATAGTTGAAACCAATATTCACCTTGGAAACCTGCCCGACATCAACGCGATCGATCCGTCACAATTTTTGGTATCACCTGCTGATATGATCTATCGGGTGCTGTCCCGGGAAAAAGACTACGAATCCCAGGCCATGGTCTTTTTTCTGCGCGATTATTCGGGGTCGATGGCCGGCAGGTCAACAGAATTGGTGGTTGCTCAACACGTCCTCATTTATAGTTGGCTATTATATCAGTATGCCATGCAGGTGGAAACACGTTTTATTCTGCATGATACCGAGGCCTCAGAGGTAAAGGATTTTTACACTTACTATAACTCAGCAGTGGCCGGCGGTACTCAAGTGTCCTCAGCATACCGTCTGGTTAACGAAATTGTTGAAAAAGAAAACCTGGCCCGGGATTACAACATTTACATTTTTCACGGCACCGACGGTGATGATTGGGACACAGATGGCAAAGAGTCCCTGCCACAATTGGAAAAAATGCTGAGTTACGCCAGTCGGGTCGGCATTTCCATCGCCGAACACACACAAGAAGCGACGCATAACACAGAAGTTGAAAAATACTTAAAAAAATCCGGGCTGCTGACAGAAAAAGCGGAATTCATCCGGCTGGATGTCATGCCGGAAAATGCCGGCGAACCACGGTTAATCGAAGGAATTAAACATCTAATTTCAGAATAGCCGATTAATATCTGGCATCTATGTTTAACCACAGCGAACTCAGAGCGCGCAGAGATTGAATACACAAACAAGAGAAGATGAAATCTTATAAAATTACTCTGTGATCTCTGTGAGCTCTGTGGTGAAACCTTCTTTAAGGTGTATACCGAATGGAATTAATTGATCAGCATACCAAAAAGATCATGGAAGGGTGCAAAGAGCGGGCCCGGGAAGCCGGGCTGAACTTTCAGGATGAAACCCTGGAATATATTGTCACCAACCGGGATTTGATCGAACTGACCCCCAAATTGATGATCCCCACTCTCTATGATTACTGGGTTCATGATGTCGAAGTGCTCAAAGAAAAGGGCCGTTACGAACTGTACCCCAGCAATCCCTATGAAACGGTAATCAATACGCGCCCGGCCATCTCATACTACAATGACAACAATCCGGACTGGATGAATGTCATGATTTTTTACCATGTGCTGGCCCATATCGATTTTTTCCAGAACAATTTGTATTTTCGGCACACCTGGGAATATGACTTCACCGGCCGTGCACTATCGGATAAACGCATGATCGCTAAATTCCGATCCGAAAAGGGCCGCTGGTTGGACTACGTCATTGAGTTTGCCCGCAGCATCGATAATCTGGTAGGATACCACAGTGAATTGGCCACCTGGAACCGGCCGCAGATTGCCAACAAATCAAAGATGCTGGATTTTTATTTTGATGAATTTTTACAATCTCAAAAACAGGTAAAAATCAATGAATATATAAAAGAGGTTGAACGGTACAACGAGTGCATCAAAACCAGCAAGGATCATGGCGAAAAAGCCTTTTTTGCGGAAGTGCTTCGGAAATATCCGGAATTTGATGCCATCTATAAAAAACGCCTCAAAGAAGGCACCGATCAAAAGCTGGATTTGGTGCAGCATATATTGAAACATTCCGACTTTTTGAACAAGGAAGAAAATCGCTGGATGAAACCGGTAATCGAGATGGTTCGCAAGACCTCTTTGTTTTTTCAGCCTCAAATCCGAACCAAAATCATGAATGAAGGTTGGGCCAGCTACTGGCACGAGAAGCTGTTTTTGCAGGACGACCGCATCGAAGGACACGAGGTCGATTTTGCCCGTACCCATGCCTTCGTGACGTCATTGCCGCGGGTGGGAATGAATCCCTATGCTTTGGGGATGCGGATTTTCCATTACATCGAGGAACTGGCGGATAAAGGCAAATATTCAATCGAGTTTAAACGCTTACGGGATGCCCGCCAAAGGGAAAAATTTGATGCCAAAACCGGAAGCGGCCAGGCCTTTGTTTATAATGTCCGCGAAAACCTGAACGATTTTATGTTCATTAACACGTTTGTCGATCAGGATTTTATCAATCGAAATAATTTGTTTGTGGCCGGCAAACGGCTCAATCAGAACAGGGGTGTCTGGGAATATTACGTAAAAAGCCGCAAAGCAGAAGATTATCGCCAGATGCTCTTTGATACCCTGTATCATCCGCCCCATATCATCATCGATTTGGAAAAATCCAAAAATGGAGACCTTTATTTATATCATCACTTCGAGGGCAAACCGCTCGTTAAAGAATTTATTGCCAATACCATGATGGGCATCGAATATATGTGGGGCGCTACCGTCAAACTGGAAACCAGTGAGGTGGAAAAGGTCGAACCGCAACAGATTCGGATTCCGATTCCGGGCATGGCACTGCCAACTGAGGAGGCGGGCAAACAAATGGATATAAAATGGGGACGGGTATTATACACCATGAAAGACCGCAAGCTGTCCAAAGTCACTTTAGCGAACTCAGATGTCCACAAACCAGCAGCAAGTTAATACCGGAGAGAAGACCTCATGGGCAAAGTAAAAAAAGCCATCAAAGCCTTAAAAAAAGGGGAAAAGGAAGCCAAAGCTGATATTGGCGCTGAAGATAGTATCAAAAAAGCGATGCTCAATCTTAACCAGAATATGAGTACCCAGGAGCAGCGCACCTCGATTTCCTTTGAGGTCTTTCTCAATGAGCTGGTTAACCAGCCCAAAACCGTGACACGTAATATTTTTCAGGTGTTTCACGATATGATGAAGGCCTATGTTGGTGAAGGTGTTGATGAATACCCCGATGACCCAGAATCCATCAACTTTGCCTATTATGATTGCAGCAAACTGTTCGTAGAAGGAACTGACAACCCATTTTTTGCCGATCGTCTTTTTGCCAACCGCCTGGTGAACCTAGTGGAATCGCTCAAGCGCGGCACCCAGCAAAACAAGATCTATATCTTTAAAGGGCCGCCAGGCTGCGGTAAAAGTACCTTCTTGAATAACATGCTCACCAAGTTTGAAGAGTACGCCAATACCGAATCCGGCTTTCGATATGAGACGGTCTGGCGCTTTGACCGCAACACCTTCGGCCAATATAAAGATTATGAGGCCCATCCCATTCTCAAACAGCTTTCCGGCCTGCTGGAAAACACAGATGCGGATCTGAACCCTTCCGCTGGTGGCAAAAGGCTGCTCAATTCATCCACCGATGCAGAGGAGTTGCTCAATGGTTCCGACACCCCCTATATTGATGAGGATTTTGTTGAGATCCCCTGCCCCAGCCATGACAATCCTCTGCTAATGATTCCCAAGCATTATCGCCGCGAATTTTTTGATGATTTATTTAAAAACGACAAATTTAAATGGCAGCTATCCACCGAAAAAGAATATGATTGGGTGTTTAGAGATCAGCCCTGTACGATCTGCAGTTCATTGTACGAAGCTCTTTTAAGCCGGTTAAAGAGCCCTCAACGGGTATTTGAAATGCTGTATGCGCGACCCTATCGCTTCAGCCGCCGCTTGGGTGAAGGCATCAGTGTGTTTAATCCCGGAGACCACCCCATGAAACAAAATGTGCTTAGCAATATGATGCTCCAGCGGCGCATCAACAATTTTCTCAGGGATAGCAATCTGGTCAAATACATTTTTTCACAATACGCCAAGACCAATAACGGGATTTATGCCCTCATGGACATCAAATCCCACAATACCGAGCGCTTAATCGAGTTGCACAATATCATCAGTGAGGGAGTCCACAAGGTGGAAGATATTGAAGAAAATGTCAACTCCCTGCTGCTGGCGGTGATGAATCCAGAAGATGAAAAAAATATCCAGGGATTTCAATCGTTTTTGGACCGGGTTGAATATATCAAAATACCGTATGTAATGGATCTTTCCACCGAAGTGGAGATTTATCGTAATATTTTTGGCCGGCATATTGATGAACGTTTCCTGCCGCGGGTGCTGCACAATTTTGCCAGAGTTATTATCTCCACCCGTTTGAATACCAAATCAGACGCCATGTTGAATTGGATCAAAGACCCCGCACGCTATCGTCTTTTTTGTGATGAAAATTTACAGCTGCTAAAAATGGAAATCTATACCGGATATATACCCACCTGGTTGTTGCAAAAGGACCGCAAGCGACTGACCGCCAAGAAACGGCGTAAAATTATTGCCGAATCTGAAACCGAAGGTGAAAAAGGTATCTCTGGTCGTGATTCCATCAACATTTTTAATCGATTTTACTCGACCTATGCCAAAGAAGATAAGCTCATCAATATGTCAGATCTGTGCAATTTTTTTACCAAAGCCCGCAAGGAAATCAGAGATTTGATCCCCGGTGGGTTTTTGGATTCCCTGCTGCGCATGTATGATTACACCATCCTGCAAGAGGTCAAGGAATCGCTCTACTACTATAATGAAGAACAGATTGCCAGGGAGATCCAAAACTATCTGTTTGCCATTAATTTTGAGATCGGTTCAATTGAGACCTGCACCTACACCAATGAAAAGCTTGAAATTACAGAAGAATTTCTGGAAAGCATCGAGAAAAAATTGCTGGGACCCAAGGCTGATCGTAATCAACGCAAAACGTTTCGAGATGAGACCCAGAAGGAATATACCTCCAAAACACTTACCCAGGAAATCATGGTAGAGGGTGTTCCAATCTCAGAAACCAAGATATACCAGTCAATGCATGATCGTTATGTGCACAATTTGAAGGAAAAAGTGCTGGATCCTTTTCTTAAAAACGAAAACTTTCGGCGGGCCATCAAAGATTACGATCACGAAGATTTTAAAACCTATGACAAGCGCATCAGAGACGATGTCACCTATCTGATTAATAATTTATGTGAAAAATGCAAATATACCCAACAGGGTGCCAAAGAAATCTGCATTTATGTTATCGATAATGATCTGGCAAAGAAGTTTGCCGAAGCTTAAAAGGGGAATTTAGGGGGGCGTTATTTTCTCACCGCAAGGGCACCCAGAATAACCAATCTGTCATTTTGGGGTTTAAAACCTCGTACCTTTGCCCTATCTAACCGTCATGGAACCGCGATCCTGCTGGTTCGCCTCCAGGCGGCTCATCCGGGAACCTCTGTTGAAATATCTGTCCTGGCTTTAATCTGACCGTTTACCGTTTCGTATGTATTTGCGCGTTAAGACAATCGCAATACTCATCAAAGATGAAGTACATACATCGATGTTCGTAGCTTGATTTTTCGAAAAAGCTACATTTTTCCTGTTGTTTGGAATCTTCAGCGGTACAGACGGACATTTTTTCCTTTTTACAATAGTTGGTTTCAGAACAACTCATCTCTATGTCTCCTGTTCCGGCCATAAAATACCGCATCCACGGAGCTTGAATCTATTGTTGCAAGCAGCGTAGTCAATAGATATGACCCTATTTCTAAAAGCAGAATTCATGCCAAATTTTCTATTAAAAACAATCTTTTTCATTTCGTGAATAAGTGCGAAACGTTAGCCAAAATTTCAGTCGGGCTAGTCATTGGTAATTGGTCGAAGGCTGTCAAATCATTGACTATCAGCACATTCGCCGTTTGAATTATGATCAATCCATGATTCTTGGGTCATACGGCCCAATTACCCAAAGTCGAATCTTCAGGTTGAACTTTAACGTTAATCTGATTATGTTATCCTTAATTTCGGCAATTTTTACCGAAAATTAGGTATATATTTTCTCATGGAATGGGAAAAAATATGGAATGGCTCGAAGAGAAAAAACGCCAAACACAAATTAAAAACAGGTCAAAAAGTGACGATAAGGCTTATTTTGGTTATGAGCGCATCAGTGCTACTGCTAAAACCGATCGGGTTATTCAGCATTTTAACTCGGTAGCCCGCCACTATGATTTCATGAACACCCTGTTAAGTTTCGGTATACATTACGCCTGGAAGCGCACAGCTGTCAGAATGATCAATTTGGCCCCTGGCAATCGCATCCTGGATGTCTGCGGCGGCACCGGCGACCTGGCGATTTTGGCTGCCAGAGCAGTCGGTTCTGCCGGTCGCGTTGTTATTTATGACCTCAATCGGGCCATGATACAGGCCGGCATCCACAAAGTGATTGGCACCGATATTGAAGATCGGATGGGGTACATCCAGGGAAATGCCGAGTCGATTTCTTTTCCTGACCACCATTTTGATACCGCCATGGTGGGTTTTGGCATTCGCAATGTGACGAATATGGAAAAAGGATTTGAAGAAATGTACCGCGTGTTGAGGCCTGGTGGGAAACTCATGTGCTTGGAGTTTTCCAAACCCACCTGGCCTGTATTTCGCTGGCTTTATGATTTTTACTCGTTTTATATCATGCCGTTTCTGGGCCAATTGATTGCCGGAAACCGCAAAGCCTATACCCATTTGCCGGAGTCTATTCGTATGTTTCCGCTGCCGGATGAACTTGCAGCGTTACTCACCAAAATTGGTTTTTCACAGGTAACATATCGCAGTCTGACCAACGGAATCGCTGTTATTCATCTGGCAGTCAAATAATAATTAAAACCCAATATTGAAATTCGTAAAATGAAACTGAACAGATTAGAGCGCTGGTTTGTAAACAGTCCGGTCAGACACATTAAGCAAAATCTAGTGATGCAGTGGTTTAGAGGCACAGTCGCTTTGAAGACCGGCAGTACCATTTTAGAAGTGGGCTGCGGGCGGGGAGTCGGTGCCAACCTAATCCGCAAGGTGTATCAACCCACCCGACTATATCTTCTAGATTTGGACCTGCAAATGATCCTAAAGGCAAGCCGCCGTATACATGGTCACAACGGCTGCCGCATTTCCCTGTGTGTTGGTGATGCGACCCGGCTACCTTATGCAGATCAATCTCTGGATGCCGTATTTGGCTTTGGATTTTTACACCACGTTCCTGCTTGGAGAGATGGCTTGGCTGAAGTTAACCGGGTGTTAAAACACGGTGGCGTCTATTTTATGGAAGAATACTATCCCAGTCTGTATCAAAACTTTATCACCAAACATCTTCTCGTCCATCCGCAAAAAGATCGCTTCAATAGCCAGGACCTGCGCCGCGCGTTTCAAGACGTCAATTTAACACTAACCCACAGCTTTGAGCTCAAAAGCATGGGCATTTTGGGGGTGGGCGTTAAAGCCGACAGCCAGTCCATTTCCTGCGCCCGCCATGAGGATGCCTGCAAGGTGGTGTTAGACTGAACCAGTTGAATGGCCAAAGCTTTGTGAATGCCGCTATCCGACAGTTTGACTTCAACGGTGCGCAATTTTCATTTTGCACACCGTTGCCGTTTACCTTATTCGCTCAGCGCAACGATTGGATGGCAGTCGATCTTGATATCCGATATGCCCTCGAAAGTTTCAACCACTTCTCTGATTTCCTTTACAAAACTTTCCTCAGCGCAGATGGCCGCTTCAGTGTCAATATAAGCGGTCTGATTGTCAACACAGACGCTGATGTCCGGTCCTACGTCTATAAGCGCCTTGTTTATGGCGGCACTCAAAGCCAGATCTTCGATCTGGCGCTGCGATTCAGGGGTTGTTTTGAAATGCTCCTTGGAGACAGTGTCGCAAATCAAATCAACGGCGTCATCCACCGTTAGTTGCTTGATGTGGACAACCAGATCGTACAGACTGGGATCAGCCGTATCAATCCCGTAAAGGCGTCGGCTCCATTTGCGACGCTCTTCATCGTCTTTTTCAAGCATGCTGCGAGCTTCTTCGGCATCGATGTTCTTGCGCTCCATTTCCAGCTGAACCCGATCTTCCATATCCGACAAGACCCTTATCTTAAGTGCGTGCGGGACGTCTTTGACAAAAAAATGGCCGGCAAGGCCGTGATAGACAACGCTGTCGACTTTGAGGTGCTCTAAAAGTGCGGATTTGATGTAAGCGATATATTTTTCTTCTTTGCGGTTCAAGCGCTCGAGCATACCGGGTGCATCATGAATGGCATGCTCCAGCTTTAATTCGGGTATATTGTGTTCCTTGGACACTTCCAGAAGCAGATCTCTTGAGATGCATTCGTAACCCAGCTTCTGAGCAACTTTTTCGGCAATTTCTTTGCCACGGCTGTAAGATCCTCTTGAAATAGTAATAACGGCCATATCTTCCTCCTATGTTTGCAAATAATGGTGTTGATGGTTAATGATAGACAACGCACCGCAAAGCTGTGGTGGAGACCGAACAGGATCGTTAAAGGCGCGATCCGTCAAAGTAGAGCGAACCACTTCCAGTTCAGACTGGCTGAATCGGTGCTTGTTTAATTACAGGAGCTAGGTGAATAGTCAGGTCGTTACAGGGGGTGGCCCATGTTCGTGGCACAAGATGTGCTTTTTGCGGAGCGTATCGTGGAATTGATCAACATTTATGGCAGTTCGTTTATCCATAAAAACATTATACACCTATTATTTTTAATCTTCAAGCGCATGGGGGAAATTTCCAGTTTTCGACCGAAGCGTCACAATAGGTTCCAAATTATGCTGGACAGGGATAAACGACGTCTCTACTAAAAACACTAAATCGGCTTTTAGGGCGTTAGATCTTGTTTGAGGGCTCCCGCAAAATGCGGGATTTCACATTTATTTTTAATAAATTAAGGTGTTCAAAAGGCCGTGGGCCGCTTCAAAAATTGACCTTATTCAAAAATAATAAACTCGTTTCTGAGCGCCCAGGTTTTGGTTCAGGGCACGGCGTCCCGTGAATTGAAAAGGGAGCGTACACGAAGTACGTGAGTATTTCAATTCGCGGGACAACACCGCCCTGGGCCAAAAGATGAGTGCTCAGAAACGAGTTTTAGTGTTCGACAGGGAAGGTCATCGAAGCCCCAAACCACCCAATAACCGTAATCATCGGAATCATCGCCAGCACGAGCAATAGATACAAAATGCTGGCGCCCTGGATGGAATCGAGGACATTCGGATCGGAGATGCGCCAGACAAACAGAATGATCTGGGTGGCCAATAGGCAAAGGGTCAGCGG
Organism: Desulfobacterales bacterium; assembly: GCA_030066985.1. Lineage (NCBI taxonomy): Bacteria > Pseudomonadati > Thermodesulfobacteriota > Desulfobacteria > Desulfobacterales > Desulfobacterales bacterium. The sequence continues at coordinate 39,311 of JASJAN010000010.1, read as the reverse complement.
TATTTTGATTTTGACGGGTCGCATGGGTTTGGCCAGGTAATTCAACCACCAGGTGTAGACGCCGGTGGCAATGCCGACAGCGGTAAACAAAATGCCGCCCGCCAGGCAATGCAGGGCAGTGACCTCCAGGGACTTTATGCCGGTCATCAAATACAAAATGTTAAAAACCGACGTGGAAAACGTAAAAACAATCGGAAAATGAACCGTCATCGGATGGGGATGCCGTCTGAGGAAAGGCTGCTTTTCCAGCAGCCGGGCCAAAAAGCGGGGCATCTCAGGTTCGTCTGCAATTGCTTCTTCTTTCAGCGTGCCCACCTGGGGGTATCTTTCTAAAACATCGGGCTCATGCGGCGCCCCCTGTATATCAGCCGTTAAATCTTCGCCGGCATGATGGCGCTTCATATGCATGCCATTTTTCCACAATTTGCTGTTGGTCACATCATAGACGTTGCCCTTGTAAGCAATATAAATGGGGCGCCCATCTTTGCCATCGTATTTTTCAAGTTCGGCCTGGTCAAATTCCTGCATTAAAAACCTCCTCAGAATTCCTTCATCAAAAGAGCAACTTAACAACCACAACAACCAGCATCGCCAGCGGGTAATAACTGGCTTTGTTAAACAAAATCATGGCATGAGAACTTTCATCTGTTCGAAATAATGTGATGGTCGGCAGCAATAAAAAATAAAACCCCACCAGCGCAAAGCCAATGATAAACGGAAGCCCGAAAGTGATCGGAGACAAGGTTAACAATACTCCCGACAGGATCAATGTCAGCATAATGGAGCCGAATATGATAGTGTTGGCCTGCTCAAGCCCAAAACGAATGGGGATAGTGCGGGCGCCGAAACGCACGTCCTCTTCCAGATCGATCCAGTCATTGGGAACGTTCTGGCCGCCGACTTCCCAGAAAAACAGCAACAAAAATAGGACGAGCACAAAAGATAGCGCCGGATTCGGATCAACCGCATATACGGCTGCAATCGGGCCGGCGGCTTTGACAACCCCGCTGACAATGGTCCGCGAAGGGCTGACATTCCACATATAGCAGTAGATCGTTTCAAGAACACAACCGCCAACAAAAATCAATACACAAACGGGATTTAACAGGTAGGCACCAATAAGGGCCAGCAGCGACCAGGCCACCGACCAGACAAGCCCTTCTTTAAAACTCAGCAGCCCGCGCGCCATTGGGTGGCGTACAAGCTTGGCATCGAGATCATGGCAGTCCTCGATCTCACGCAGATTCCCCTGTTGAAGCTTCTTTTTGTCTGAACGGTAGCCTACCACGTCATTGAGGGCATACACTGCCGTATATCCGGCAAAAACAGTAATCAGCCCCAGGGCAATAATCCTAAATGAAGGGAAATGGCCCAGCCATAGCAGTGATGCCAGCGCTGCAGTGGACATATCCAACAAGCCATGGGGGGTCCTGGAAAGCGCCCAAAAAAGCTTCAGGCGCTCAAAGCCGGTAAAATCATACTGGCACGAGGTTTCGGCCATTAACTCTTTCCTTGTATAGGAATGCGTTTTTTTACCACAGAGAACACTGAGAGCACAGAGATTCAATCCCGTGTGGAGTATTAATTTTTAAAATTTTCTCTGCGTGCTCCCTTCGGTCTGAGCTCAGGGTCGAAGACCGTGACCTCAGTGGTGAAGTGTTTTTTTTGCCTTTATTCTTGTAGCTTACAGTCTTCATCCCATTCCGGACAGGCGCTCTTTCTATCAGCGGTATATTTTTCCATGCATTCACCGCATTCCATGTCAAAATTGGCAACCTCGCCGTATTTTTCTTTGATTTCCTCAGGTGTGAGTGTTGTCAGCTCGGTGCAGCCACACTGTGGACAGGCAGTTTTAACCTTGTAATACTTTCGGGCCATGTATTTCCTCCTTCTCTTTCAACGCAACAGCTCCTATTATCAGTTTCTGTGAGATAGCCTTTTCAAACAGTTTACTTTTAAATCGCACTGTAAAAAGGTCATGTTTTTTTCTGAAAGGCGCTATGCTTTTTTTAATTAATGAAGTTGATCGGGGACCGATATTTGGGATGATTGGCATCCACGCCTTTACGTTTGGAAGGTCGTGTATTTAATCCGAAATATCGGGCCGTAAGCAATTTGCTTATCATAGCGCTTGTTGAACACATTAATTTTTACATTTTAGAAGTGAAATCCCGCTTAGCAGGAGAAAAAATGACATGACCAGCTTTGCTTTTATATATTTTTAATTGCCGATAGCCAAGCTAAATTCAAACATCATCAAATGTTTTGAATTGACCCTGCAGCCACCGGTCAAATTCTTTTTCCGTTAAAATATTATCTTCCAGTACAACCTGCCGTACGGTTTTACCTGACTCATAGGCTTTTTTTGAAACCGCAGCAGCCTTATCATATCCAATCTTAGGTACCAGCCCCGTTGCCAGCGCCAGACTTTTCTCGATGTAGCCTGCACAGGCTTCTTCGTTGGCTGTGATGCCATCAATACATTTTTGGGTGAACACGTTTGCCCCTGCCGCCAGCAGCTCAATGGATTGCAACAGATTGTAAGCGATTACCGGCAGCATCACGTTAAGTTCAAAATTACCGCCCTGCCCGCCCAACATAATAGTGGTATCATTGCCCATTACCTGGGCCGCCACCTGGATAACGGCTTCGGGTATCACCGGGTTGACTTTACCCGGCATGATGGATGAACCCGGCTGTAATGATGGCAGGTTGATTTCACCGATACCGCAGCGCGGGCCCGAAGCCAGCCAACGAATGTCGTTGGCGATTTTAGTCAGGCTCACTGCCAGGGTTTTCAGAGCACCACTGGTCTCTACGGCGGCATCCTGGGCAGCCTGGGCTTCGAAATGATTGGCTGCTTCCTGAAACACAATCTTTGTATCAGAAGAAAGCAGGGCAATAACCCGGCTGGCAAATTCAGAATGGGTATTGACGCCGGTGCCCACCGCCGTACCACCCAAAGCCAGCTCGCCAAGCCGGTCTTCGGCCGCAGCTAATCTTTGAATCCCCAGTTCGATCTGGCGGGCATAGCCGGAAAATTCCTGGCCCAGTACCATGGGAACCGCATCCTGTAAATGTGTTCGGCCAATTTTATGGATGTTGGCAAAGGCTTGCGCTTTTTTCACAAGCGATTTCTGAAGCGATTGAAGAGCGGGAATAAGATTCTCACGGATGGATAGCAGGGCAGCGATATGGATCACCGACGGGATCACATCGTTGCTCGATTGGCCCAGATTGACATGATCATTGGGATGGACCGGTGTTTTGCCGCTCTTTTTACCACTTAAAATCTCATTGGCGCGGCAGGCTACCACTTCGTTCATATTCATATTGGTGGAAGTACCGGATCCGGTCTGAAAGACATTAATGACAAATTGATCGTCAAGCTGACCGTCGATGACTTCTTGCGCGGCGCTTTCGATAGCGTCGGCCAGCTTGGCATCTAACAATCCCAGCTCTTTGTTTGCCCGCGCGGCGCACTTTTTAACCAAAGCCAGGGCGTGAATAAAGTTAGCCGGAATGGTTAAGCGACCAATAGGAAAGTTATCAACCGCCCGTTGGGTTTGGGGCCCATAATAGGCTTCTTGCGGAACCATGACGGTTCCCATGGTGTCTTTTTCTTTCCGATATTTCATCATCAATGGCGCGGGGAGACGATTTACCGGGTCGGCATGCGCTCAATATTGGCCCTGAGCTGAGCGATTTCAATACCGAGGCTGACACATTGCTCGCCGATCATGCACTTTTCGGCATCCCCTTCTTCCAAGAAAGTCTTCAGCTCAATCTTATCTTTTTTAAGATCCACCACCCAGGAATTTTGATCCTTATCAAATTCGACGTTGACATCAATACCGCATTGCCCAATATCTGGATACAAGGCAATTATTTTTTGGCAAAGTTCTTCTTTGGTAATCATGAGCAGCCTCCTTTTATCACAACCTCAGATTCGAGGAAATAGCTTTTTATTCAAGGCAATAATTTCACGTATGTATAAAATAATTCATCATTTACTAAATTCAAAATAATAACAGCATAAACTCGATTGGTTCAAAATTTATCATTTCATTTCTTTGGCCGCTGGCTGCTCAAACCGCAAAACTCGAAACGCGTAACACGCAACGCTGAAATTTGAACTCTTAACCTATATTTTTGAACTGAAACCTGACACCTGACACCTAATTTTGATTAGCGCCTTATACCAATGGCCCGACGCACTCGGTCAAGCATGGGTTCGGCTATCGCGCGTGCTTTTTCAGCACCTTGTTTCAAAATAGCATCCAGATGAGGTTTATCCGCCAGCAGCTTATGGTAGGTGTCCCGGTGTCGGCCAAAAAACTCGCTGAGCAGCTCATACAGCTCCTGTTTGATGTCACTGTACGCCAATCCCCCTTCGTGATAGGCCTTGCGCCGGGACGCGATGGTATCCTCAGCGGCAAAGTGTTTATAGATGCCAAACACATTGCATTCATCCGGACTTTTGGGATCTTCCGGGTGTTTGGAATCTGTAACAATTCGCATCACCTGTTTGCGCAGGAATGTGTCATCGGCAAAGATGGGGATGGTGTTATCGTAATTTTTGCTCATTTTGCGGCCGTCAATACCCGGTATGGTCATCACTGTTTCCTGTATCAAGGCTTCCGGCAAGGTCAACACATTCCCACAGATGCTGTTAACAGCATCTGCAATATCTCTTGCAATTTCTACATGTTGACGTTGATCCTGGCCCACAGGCACCCAATTCGCGCCGTAGATTAGGATATCAGCCGCCATCAAAACCGGATAATTAAACAAACCGGTATTAATATCCGCATCGGACTGTTTCCCAGCGTTAAGATTGGCAGCGACCGCTGCTTTATAGGCGTGTGCCCGATTGAGCAATCCTTTGGCGGCAAAACAGCTTAAAATCCAGGTAAATTCATAAATCTGCGGGATATCGGACTGGCGAAAGAAAATGACCTTGCGGGGATCCAGCCCCAAAGCCAACAAGGTAGCAGCAACGTCATAGACATGCTGATTCAAGGTTGCTTTGTCTTTGACGGTGGTCAGGGCATGATAATCGGCCACAAAATATAAGGTTTGATAATTTTCAATCAGGTCAAAGGCCGGCTTGATCATCCCTAAATAGTTGCCGATATGCAGTGTTCCGGTTGGCTTGATGCCGCTTAAGGCAATATTGTTCACCCTGCACCTCTTTAAACCGTCAATATATAGTCCAAGATATTAAATTTAATGCTGAAAGAGCGGTTGACAAGGTTGCTTCGGCTCAAAAAAAATCATATAGATTGCCTAATGCGAGTTAAAATGAATGGCGGCTTCGCGTGAGCAATAATAAAAAGGGCAGAATTCCTCAACCTTAGACACATTTCAGGAAAGGAATAAGGATTTAAGGTAAAAGAGGGGTGACAAAGGCTAAAGTAAAAATTGATCATCATGCTGTGGGTCGTTCCATCTTAATGGCAAACATCAGCAAGGCCGGGATGACAAATATGGTGAAGATCGTTGAAATGGCCAGACCGCCTAAAACCACGCTGCCCAGTCCTCTGTAAAACTCCGATCCCGGACCGGGCACCAACACCAGCGGCAGCATGCCGAAAATGGAAGTGGCCGCACTCATGTAGATTGGTCTCAAGCGGGTGCGCGTGGACATCAGGACCGCTTCTTGATACGTCATACCGTTGAGACGCACGTTGTTTAAGGCCTGGTGGACAATCAAGATGGCATTGTTGACCACCACACCGACAAGAATGATAAACCCCAGCATGGTGAGAATATCAAAGGGCTGGGGCGCAACAAGCCAGTTAACCAGTTTCAGCCCCAAAAGCCCGCCGACCGCCGCCAGCGGCAGGGTAAACATAATGATCAGCGGATAAACAAAATTCCCGAACAGAGCGGACATCAGCAAATAGGCGATGATCGCCGCCAGGATAAAATCCCACTGCAGGGTTTGACGTGCGTCGGTTAACTTGTCCGCCACACCGCTTTGTCGAACATCGGTGCCGCGCAACATGTTCTGTCCGTTCATCGGCTGAATAATCCGGGTGGTAATGGTTTCCATGGCTTCCTGCAACGGAATGGAAAACGGCGGGGTCACCTGCAACGTAATGGTACGCTGGCGTTCAAGATGACGGATCTGGGTGATTCCGGTGGTTCGCTCCAGCTTGGCAAGGGATGAAATTGGGACAACGCGCCCACCGGGAATGGCGATCATAGAGTGATACAGTTTTTCCGGCGAGTGAATGTCTTCTTCGGACGCTTTTAAAATCAGGTCGATTTTTTTCTGGCCTTCTTCTTTGAAATTCCCGATATCCCTGCCGTCCATAAGGACATCTAAGGCAACACCGAAATCCCTGGCCGTCATGTCAACCGCTTTAAGACGATCGCGCAGCGGCACCAGGCGCGCCTCGGGAAACAGCAGCTCCAGCGACGGCACCGGTCGTATCTGTGAACCGGGAATTTCTTTCATGATAGCGCCAAACATGGCCCCGGCCACCTGGACGATTCGATTGAGATCATCGCCGCTAATGTTGACCTCGATGGTCCGGCCGCGTCCCAGGGAAGTTTGAAAGACACCCGCCTGGGTGCTGACTCCGAACATACCGGGAATGGAAAAAATGGTGCGCGTGAACAACGGCAGCAATTCGCCGGCGCGCTGTTCATGGGTACTGATGGCACCAAATAGCATGATTTGCTCAGCGCCCACGTAAAACATATTTTTAATGCCCGGAAATCCATTGTGGTCTTTGCCGATATAGGGCGCATTGACCCGATAAATATATTCCCCGATGGCCTTGCGCTCGTCAAATGACAGACCCGGTGGCGGAATCAACAGGCTAATTACCAGATTGCGGTTGCCGTGCGGCAGATACTCCGCTTTGGGAAGCAACATCATGGAACCGAAAATCGAGACCAGGCTGAAAATGATTACTGTAGCGATTCGGGTGATCCAGTTGTGGGTGACCCACTTGACCAGCGACATCAACCCGTCAATCAGGCGCGAGCCTCCGCCAGACAGCAATTCTTTTGTGGAACGGGATTTCATCGGTTTGCGGGTCAACTCATAAAGCTGGCGCGCAAACATCGGTATCACCGAAACAGAAACAAAAAGGCTCAGCCCAACGGCAAAAGTGACGGCGATGGCAATATCGCGAAACAGCTGGCCGGCTTCTTCCTCCATGAAGATGACCGGTAAGAACACGGCGATGGTCGTCAGGGTGGAGGCTAAAATAGCGCCCCAGACTTCACGGGTCCCATCATAGGCGGCCTCAAAAGCACGTTTTCCCATATTGCGATGGCGGTCGATGTTTTCAAGCACCACAATGGCACTGTCGATCAGCATACCGACGGCAAACGCGATGCCGGCCAGGCTGACCACATTCAAACTGCGCCCCATCACATGCATAAACGTAAAGGTTCCGATGATGCTGATCGGAATGGCTGTGGCCACGATAACCGTAGAGATGATGCTTCTTAGAAAAAGCAATAATACAATGATGGCCAGGGTTCCACCGATAAGGATATTTTGACGCACCAGATTGATGGCGCCCCGAATGTAGGGCCGCTGATCATACACCCAATCGAGCTTGATGCTGTCGGGTGCCAGTTTTTCAGTATTCAAACGCTCGACCACTGCTTCCAGACGGTCGGATAAATCCAGGATATTGGCGCCCGGCTCCGGCTTGACCCCGATGGCAATCCCTTCTTGACCCAGGTGCAACATGGCGGTGGTCAATTTTTCATAACCGAATTCAACTGTCGCCAGATCCGATACCCGAATACGCTGCTGGCCGGTGGAGCGAATCACAATGGATTTGATATCTGCGGGTGATCGAAATTCACCCGTGGCCCGGATGCGGTAATCCCGCCGCCCCACCCCCATAATGCCGGCGGAAATGTTAATATTTTCAGCACGCAAAATATCGATCAGCTCGGATATGGTCAGCCCGAAAGCCGCCAGTTTTTCCGGTTGAACAATGATATGCATCTCTTTTTCAGTGCCGCCGCCGATAAAAAGATCGGCGACACCGGCGGTACGCTCTATATATTGACGAATATTGTTCTCAAAATAGGTCCGATACTGATAGGGCGACTGTTGATTATCACCCGTCGTCTTTAGCACCATCCAGATCACTGGTGAGGTAGCGGCACCAGTAGCGGTGATAACGGGTTTATCGACATTTTCCGGATAAGAAGGGACCTCGTTGAGCTTGTTTGAAACCCGCAGCAGGGCATCATCCGGATCAGTCCCGAGGCTGAACCTCAGCGTCACGCTGCCACGGGAATTAAATGATTCGCTTTCCATTTCCACCAGCCCTGGGATGCCCTTTAATACTTTTTCCTGCTCTTCGATAATTTCCCGCTCAACTTCGTAAGGCGTGGCACCGGTCCAAGTGGTGGTGACGCTGATTTCCGGTTCGATCACGGTGGGGCTTAATTGATATGGCATCCTTATTAGACCGATGATGCCAAACAAGACGATGAGAATCACACCCACGATCACGGTAACCGGTTTTTCGATGGAGAATCTAACAGCATTCATAGACACTACCGTTAATTATTATCCGTTATTTGACATTAGAGTCAGATGAATTTTGAAAAGACAATACATTAGGTACACATCTTTGTCCAAGTCGGAGGCTTCCATAGGCACGGCAGTTAAGGGCGAAGCTATAGTGAACTATGCTTCGCCTTGAATAATCCGCCTGAGGCGGACCTATGGAAGCCCACGGCTCGCCCGCGGGGTGAAAATAAATGAGAATTTAAAAGAATTATTTTCCGATTTAATCATACAGAAAATATTCTCATTTATTTTCATACAAAGAAGTGGAGACCATTTGACCGTTGCGTAACCGCTCATTGCCCTTGACCACCACCTGCATACCTTCGGCCAGACCCGCACCTTCTATGCCGGCAACCAAACCTTGATAGCCGATAACCTTTACCGGGATCATCTGGGCTTTGGATTCTTTAACCGCATAGACGACAACTTGACCAAATACGGTTATGACCGCATCCCTGGGAACCACCAGCGCTTTGCGGGGCTGACCAACCGGCAGCACCACTCTGGCCGACATGCCTTCTATGAGCGCCAGTGTGTTCGGTGTTCGAATTTTGACTGGAAACGTGCGGGTAGCCACATCTCCGCGGGGCACAATTGCTATAACCGATCCCGTTATCTCCTTGCCGTTGATGGTCGCTTGGACCGGCATCCCAACTTGAACATAAGGAATAAATTTTTCAGAAACATCGGCCACAATATCGACCACATCATCTTTGGCCAATACAGCCACCGTCGCCCCTTCTGCAAGCCATTCCCCGCGGTCTACATGGCGTTTGATGACAACCCCGTCAAACGGAGCCCGAATCACTTTTTTCTGCAGCTCAATTTCAATGCGCTCTACCTCTGCCTTCAGGGAGTCCGCCCGCTTTTCAATTCCTTTAACCTCAAAACGGTCTTCGTCATAAGATTGTTCAGATATCGATTTGGTTTTATAGAGCTTTTCCATGCGCTTGAGCTCAATACGTGCAATTTCAAGCTCAATTAAAACCTGTTCGTAAGATGCCGATGTTCCCAAAAGCCGCTTTTGTAGAATATCCGCACCCAGTTTGATGAGAACTTGATTCTTTTTGATATGCTGGCCCTCCTCAAAGCGCACCTCTTCCACCCGTCCGCTCACCTCAGAGGCGACATCGGACACCTCTTCATAAAATACGGTTCCGATAAATTCTGTTTGAGGGCTAACTTCACCGGTTTTTACCGGTGCGACACTAACGACAGCAGGAGGCGGACCTTTTGGTTTGTCCTGACCCCAAAGAGCCGTAATACAGAAGTTTAATAACAATCCGCTTAAAATCAAAACGCACAAAACTCGTTTTAATCTGGTGAACATGCATGCCTCCAAGCTGCTGATTGAATGTGCGGGTTTACGAGTAGGATTACCATCAAAATTAGCCAAAAGTCAATTAAATGGGCTGGTTGTAATTGGACTAAAATAAGGATATTTACAGGTATGACAAGTAGATAGGTTAATTCAAAGAAGACTTTAGCTTCAAGTGAGGAGTTGAATGTTTTTCAAAAACTATCCAAAAATAGTGGATCACGTCCAAAGGTCCGCCTCCGGCGGATTAGATGCATTTTTGAGATAGCTTTTAGAATAGGTGGGCAACATCCTGGATAATCAATTTAATCTCAGCACCAATTGCTTCGAGTGCTTCCGGCTCAATTCCCAGAATTTTAGCAGATTCCAGCTCCTCAAGATCCACTTCTTCGTCAAAGAGACTGTAACCGATATTGCGGGTCAGCAGGTTGATCACATGCACCACCAGAAGCTCTTTTTCGGTTTCCGGTTTCGGCGCAAGGTTTTCGTGCCGGGTAACAACTTTTACGACAATATCATCAAAACCCCAGCGACGCAACAAGACGCCACCGATACTCAAATGACCCTGTTGGATATTGGCCTGGATAACATCGAAGTTGATTTTTCTGGTTTTGGAAATGTTGGTAAATGCCTGCAGCAGCAAACACTTGCCAACATCATGCACCAGACCCATCAGGAAATAATTTTCCGGATCATCCAGTTTCAGGTGTTCGGCGATGAGTTTGGCACCGTAAGCTGATGCGAGTGAATGCACCCATAGTTTATCCATTAGAATTCTGAATTGGGCCCGATCGGTCTCGTAGAGGCTTTTGTTGGCAATGGCAATGACAAGGTTTAGCGTTTCTTTTAGCCCCAGGCGGGGGATGGCTTCCTTTAAATTTCTGATTTTGTGAATACCGCGATAGATCGGGCTGTTGGCAACCGATATCAAGCGCAACGATATCACCGGATCTTTCTCGATAACAGCCGCAACATGATCTGCCGTTGAATTGGGCTGTTGGATAACCCCCTTTACCTCTTTGACGACCTGCGGCATTACCGGCGGCAAAATTTTGCCCGAATTGAAATCCTGAATGATTTTGGTAAAAATCTGCTTAATGGAGGCTGTTTCTTTTTTCAGCAGAAAATCATCGGATTGAGCGGACGTGGCTTCGACAAACTCAGCGAATTGCTCGATCAGTTCAGGGTCAAAGTGTTTGCCGGCGTCATTTTTTATGGCAGCAAGCGCATCAGAGGTGCTGGCAGCCGGCTCCTTTGAATACGGGTAAATCATGGTATCCAGTTCATTGAACAGACAAAGAATGCGCCCCCCGAGCGGGATATCTTCGCCGCTCAGGCCGTCGGGATAGCCGCTGCCGTCAATGGATTCATGATGGTGCCGAATAAAAGGCAATATACCTTTAAGGGAGCTCATATTGGAAAGAATGGTTTCAGCCACCACCGGGTGTTTTCGCATCTGAACTTTTTCCTCATCGCTTCGATCATTAGGATCACTTAATAAGAGCGTATTCGGGAAAAAAACCATCCCAAAATCATGCAGCAAACCGGCAAGATAGAGATCAAAATTTTCATTTTCCGGCAGCAGCTTGTATTGCTCACAAAAATTAGCGCTGTTATCGGCTACGCGTTTGGAGTGTTTTTTAAGAGATCCATCTTTTTCTTCCATAATCGTCAAAAGGGTGTTGACCAGCTCCAGAATCCATTCTTTAAATTCGGATTCAGATCGAGGTAATGCAAATGATGTCATCAAATATTCCTTTAACAAATCGTATTGCTTGCAATTTAGAAAAATAGCTATAGAATCAATACAACTATACATATAGCATAGCATTTTATAGATGAAATATCCATAAGATAGCATAGTTGCCAGCCGGCCAAATAAAAATTGACAGGTATAGGGCTTTCTCTTATGATCGCCATGTAAAGTTTGGTTGTTGACCCTCATTTTGAATTAAAAAAGGTAAATTCACAATGGAGCTAAGTGCCGCCTGGAATGCCGAGTATATTGAGGCACAATATAAACGGTGGAAAACGGACCCCGCCAGCGTTTCCAAGGACTGGCGCTTTTTTTTTGAAGGATTTGAACTGGCGGCTTCCGGAATCCCTCAAGCCGGTGAGGGCTTTGAGGAAGAACAGCTGTTGCGGCAATCACGAGTCGAATCGTTGATTTATGGGTACCGCGATCTGGGCCATCTGCTGGCCTGTCTTGATCCGCTGGCAGCCTGCCCGACCTCGCATCCTCTGTTGGATCTGGAGGCCTTTAACCTAAGCCCGGAGGATTTGGAGCGCGACTTTTTTACCCGCCGTTTCACCACGGCCGGACATGCACCCCTGAAAGATATTATTCAGGCGCTCAAAGAGACCTATTGTCACTCCATTGGTGTGGAATTCATGCACCTGCAGGACCCATCGGAGCGACGCTGGCTTTTGAACCGCATGGAACCGGATCGCAACCAGCCCCGTTTGGAGGCGGATGCCAAACAGCGCATTTTAAACAATCTGACCCAAGCGACTTTGTTTGAACATTTTTTAAATAAAAAATATATCGGCGTCACCCGTTTTTCCCTTGAAGGGGGTGAAGCCTTGATTGCCGCCCTGGATTTTTTAATTCAGCATGTGGCTGAATTCGGCGGTAAAGAGATCATTCTCGGCATGGCGCACCGCGGCCGACTAAATGTTCAGGCCAACATCCTCCAGAGGCCCTATGAAGATATCCTCAGCGAGTTTGAAAGCTGCTATAACCCCGAAGAACTCGTCGGTGCCGGCGATGTGAAGTACCACAATGGTTACCTGGCCGACCTTAAAACCGCCAGCGGTCAACAGCTGCGCATGTTTTTAATGAACAATCCGAGTCATCTCGAAGCGGTTAACCCCGTGGTTGAGGGATTTGCCCGTGCCCGCCAGGATCTGACCGGCGACAGCAGCGGCGCTCAGGTTCTGCCCCTGTTAATGCATGGCGACGCCGCCTTTGCGGGACAGGGCATCGTTGCTGAAACCTTGAATATGTCGCAGCTGCAAGGCTATAAAACCGGCGGCACGATTCACATCATCATCAACAATCAGATTGGTTACACCACCCTTCCCGAAAATGCACGCTCCACTCGATATTCCACCGACATCGCAAAAATGCTGATGGTCCCCATCTTTCATGTGCACGGCGAAAATCCCGAAGCGGTGGTGCATGTCATGCAGCTGGCCGCGGATTACCGCCGCGAGTTTGCCAAAGATGTGGTCATCGATCTGGTCTGCTATCGCCGCTATGGACATAATGAGGGCGATGAACCTTATTTTACCCAGCCCGGTATGTATGACCGTATCCGACAGCGCCCCTCTTTACACCAGCTTTATGCCGAGCAGCTAATTGCCGAGGGCATTGCCAAACCCGAAGATCTCGATAAGCTCACAACGGAAATCAACAGCCGCTTGGACCAGGCTTATGAGACCGTTCACGGCAGTGAATGCCCGTTTCCCGATTCCCGTTTTTTTGAACAATGGGAAGGCATCAGTGCCACTTATACCGATGAGACCATTCCTACTGGAGTCGATAAAGACGCCCTGATCTCGCTGGCCCAAAAAATAAATACGGTACCGGAAGCCTTTAACCTCAACCCCAAATTGCAACGGCTGCTTAAAAAGCGCTTAGAATCGGTTGAGCAAGGCGAGGGTATTGATTGGGCCAATGCCGAGTCGCTGGCGTTTGCGTCTTTGCTCATAGAAGGCTTCGCTGTACGTCTCAGCGGCCAGGATAGCGGGCGCGGCACCTTTAGCCAGCGTCACAGCACTTTGATTGATATCCAGAATGAAACACCCTACCACCCCTTAAATTCAATCGATACCGAACAGGCCCGCTTTGATGTTTATGACAGCCTTTTATCTGAGGCCGGAGTGCTTGGTTTTGAATACGGCTATTCTTTGGCCAAACCCAACAGCCTGGTGATGTGGGAAGCGCAGTTTGGTGACTTTGTCAATAATGCCCAGTCCGTTATTGATCTGTTTATTGCCAGCGGTGAAACCAAGTGGCAGCGGCTCAGCGGCCTGACGTTACTGCTGCCCCATGGCTATGAGGGCATGGGCCCCGAGCATTCCAGTGCACGGCTTGAGCGTTTTTTACAGTTGTGTGCCGGCGACAACATCCAGGTGAGCAACCCGACCACACCGGCGCAATATTTCCACTTGTTGCGTCGTCAGGTCAAAGCGCCCTTTCGCAAACCCCATATTGTCATGACACCCAAGAGCTTGTTACGACACCCACTGGCGGTATCAACTATTGAAGACCTGTCTGGCGGACATTTTATGCCAGTTTTAGATGATCCCGCAGGATCTAAACAGGCATCAACGGTGTTGGTCTGCAGCGGTAAGATCTTTTACGAGCTGTTTCAAAACCGCAAAGAGATGGGCAAAACTGAGGTTGCCATCGTGCGGCTGGAACAATTCTATCCGTTTCCCGAATCGCAGCTCAAAAAGATATTCCAAAAATATCGTCAGGCCAAAAAATGGTTCTGGGTACAGGAAGAACCGCAAAATATGGGGGGATGGCAATTTGTACAACCGCGCCTGAACGCTGTTACCGAAAAATCATTCACATATATCGGCAGAAAAGCGTCTTCCAGCCCGGCTTCGGGCTTTCCTAGCCTTGCCAAATTGGAACAACAGGCGATCGTTGCGCAGGCTTTAGGCCCGCCGACCATCCGCAAGGGTAAAGGCAAAGCCGTGGCCGGATAGTTTGAGCCGGCCTGCAGCCGGTCTCAAACAGGTTTCAGGTGTTCCGCCGCAAGCGGATTCAGGTTTCAGATTTTCAGATTACAGAGGTCAGACGACAGATGAAAAACACTGTTAGATAAGACAACCGAATATCTTCTGCCCTCTGTTTTCTGTTCTCTGTCCCCTGGTATGACACCTGACACCTGATAGGGAAAAGTTCTTAATTTAAATACCGCTGATAATTTGTTGTAAATGAAAAAGAGGCACATATGATAATAGAGGTGAAGGTCCCCAGCGTGGGCGAATCGGTTACAGAGGCCTTGCTGGCCCAGTGGTTTAAAAGTGATGGTGATACGGTCCAAAAAGACGAGCCCCTTTTTGAGATCGAAACCGACAAGGTCACTTTAGAAGTTGTTTCTGAAGCTGCGGGCGCACTGGCCATCAAAGTTCAGGAAGGCGAAACGGTTGCCATCGGCGCTGTGGTCGGCACGATTGACACCGCGGTGGCGCCAAAACCTGCAAAAGCGCCGGCGGCACCGGAAGCACCTCAAATAAAGGAGGCACCACCCGCCGCAGAACCTCAAGCACCGGCACCGGAAACACCTTCGCCACCGACCCCGCTGCCACCGGAACCGCAATCCACACCTGCACCATCTAGACCATCACCTGATTTGGAAGGTCTGGCGCCATCTGTTCGCCGCTTAATCGCCGAGAAAAACCTTAATCCGGCCCTCATTTCAGGGAGCGGGCCCGCCGGGCGCATCACCAAAGGAGACGTTATCCTGTTTATGGAAGGGCTGCAGCCGCCAGCGACCTCTCCAGGCGATGCAGCCATTCAAAAACCCGTCCCAACCCAACTGCAGCCATCAGCTGATACACCACAGCCCGGCCAAGAAGTGATCACGCGCAAACCGATGAGCCCTATTCGCCAGCGAATTGCTTCTCATTTGCTGGCTGCCAAGCAAAATACGGCCATGCTCACCACCTTTAACGATATCGATATGACCCGGGTGATGGCGCTGCGTGCTCAGTATAAAGACAGCTTCAAAGAAAAATACGGCATCTCCCTGGGTATGATGTCATTTTTTATCAAAGCCTGTGTAGAAGCGCTCAAGGAATTTCCCGAAGTCAACGCTTATATCGATAATAAAGACATCATCTACCATCATTATTATCACATCGGAGTTGCCATAGGTTCAGAAAAGGGGCTGGTGGTTCCCGTCATCCGCCATGCCGATCAGCTCAACTTCGCCGAACTGGAACAGGCCATTATCGATTTTGTCAATAAAATAAGGGAGAATCGACTGGAACTGTCGGATTTGGAGGGCGGAACATTTACCATCAGCAATGGCGGTGTTTTCGGATCGCTGTTGAGTACACCTATTTTGAATATGCCCCAGAGCGGAATTTTGGGCATGCACCGTATCGAAAAACGGCCCGTGGCGATAGACGACCAGATCGTTATCCGGCCCATGATGTATGTTGCGCTCAGTTATGATCACCGCATCATCGATGGTCGTGAAGCCGTCACTTTTCTCAAACGCATCAAAGAATGTACCGAAAACCCGGAACGCATAATGATGGAGATTTAGTTATGGCTGAAAACAGCACCTATGATGTGATCATTATTGGCAGCGGACCCGGTGGGTATGTGGCTGCTGTGCACGCCGCCCAGCTGGGTTTGAAAGTCGCCTGTATTGAAAAAGCACCTCGCCTGGGGGGTGTTTGTCTGAATGTCGGCTGTATCCCCAGCAAAGCCCTGCTGGATTCAAGCGAATATCTGCAGCTCGCTAAAAGCCAGTTTGCCGATCACGGTATCAAAACCGGTCGTATCGGCCTGGATCTGGCGGCGATGATGGCCCGCAAAGAAAAAGTGGTTCAGGATCTGACTGAAAATGTCAAAAGGCTGCTTGAGGGCCATAAGGTGGAAATCATTGAGGGTACCGCGCGGCTAGCCGCGCCCGATCAGGTAACAATCGAATCGGGATCAGGTTCGTCAAAAAAAAAGAAAAAAACCACCTTATCCGCCAAAGCCATTATTCTGGCTACCGGCAGTGAAAGCATTTCTTTACCGGATCTGCCATTTGACGGCAGTAAGATTATCAGCTCCACCGACGCTTTAAAATTAGATGCGGTACCCAAACACCTGGGCATCGTCGGCGGCGGTTATATCGGTCTGGAGCTGGGTTCGGTCTGGTTGCGGCTGGGCGCCAAGGTGAGCGTATTTGAAATGCTGCCTAACATCGCCAGCGGCACCGACGGCCAGGTAAGCCGCAAATTGCAGCGGGTTCTTAAACGTCAGGGATTCAAATTTCACATGAATTCAAAGGTCACCCGGGCCAAAAAAATGGCCAAAAACATTAAAGTCGAACTGGAAACCAAGGGAAAAAAGGAAACGGTTACCTGTGATAAATTGCTGGTAAGTGTCGGGCGGCGACCCTTAACAAGCGGTCTGGGCCTTGAGGAAGTGGGGGTTGAAACCGATCCAGACGCCGGATGTGTAAAAGTGGACCAGGCCTATCGAACCAATATTCCGTCGATTTATGCCATCGGTGACCTGATTCCCGGCCCCATGCTGGCGCACAAAGCCTCGGCTGAGGGGATCGCGGTGGCCGAGATCATCGCCGGGCGACCGGGTGATGTCAATTACGACGCCATCCCATCTATCATCTACACCTGGCCGGAAGTGGCCAGTGTGGGTTTGACCGAAGAGCAGGTCAAAGAACGCAATATTCCCTATCGTTCAGGAACATATCCCTTCACCGGTGTGGCACGCGCTCGCTGCTTGGGTGAGACAGAGGGGCTCGTGAAGGTTCTTGCCCATGAAAAAACCGATCGGATTTTAGGCATACACATCATCGGGCCACGGGCAGCCGATATGATTGCAGAAGGTGTGCTGGCCGTCGAATTTGCCGGCAGCTCGGAAGATATCGCCCGCACCGTTCACGGGCATCCGACCTTTGCAGAGGCCTTAATGGAAGCCGCCATGGCCGTTCAAAGGTAATCAATCTATTCTTGGTGCATTATCAAATCGCCATCAAAATTCTTTTGGGGTACTAGAAACGATTTCAAAAATAGTAGATCATGCTCAAGGGCAAGGCGAAAACCGATTCAAAAGTGGAGCATACACGATAGTATTCGAGCATTTTGAATCGGTTTTTAACACAGCCCTTGGGCATTAGATGCATTTTTGAAATCGTTTTTAATCCTCGAAGAGGGGCGTGCTGATATACCTCTCAGCCGGGCTGGGGATAATGACCACGATGGTTTTTCCGCTGGATTCCGGGCGCTTGGCTACCTCAAGAGCCGCCTTCACCGCCGCACCGGAAGAAATACCACAAACAATGCCTTCCATTTTGGCCACTTGGCGCGATGTTTCAAATGCGTCGTCGTTGGAAACGGTCACCACGTCATCCAGCAGTGACTGATCCAGGACATCCGGTACAAAACCGGCACCGATTCCCTGAATTTTATGAGGTCCTTTTTGGCCGCCGGAAAGTACCGGTGAGTCGGTGGGCTCCACCGCAATGGCCTTAAAAGACGGTTTGCGCGGTTTGATGACCTGCGACACCCCGGTAATGGTACCGCCGGTCCCGACACCGGCAACCAGAATGTCGACCTGGCCCTCGGTATCCTGCCAAATTTCTTCCGCAGTGGTTTCGCGGTGAATTCTGGGATTGGCCGGGTTGTTAAACTGATTGGGCATAAAGGAATTCTTTTCGGATTCTAATATCTCCTGCGCTTTTTCGATCGCCCCGGGCATGCCATTGGCACCAGGGGTTAGAACCAGCTCCGCCCCCATGTGGATGAGCAGTTTGCGTCGTTCGATGCTCATGGTATCGGGCATCGTCAAACACAGACGGTAATTTTTAGCAGCACAGATAAAGGCCAACGCGATACCCGTATTTCCGCTGGTGGGCTCAACGATCAGAGTCTTCGATGTAATTGAACCATCCAGTTCAGCGGCGGCAATCATCGAAGCAGCAATACGGTCTTTAACGGTATTCAGTGGATTGTAAAATTCCAATTTGGCCAGAATCTCCGCATCCAGACCTTCATTAATTCGATTCAGCCGCACCAGCGGCGTTGAACCAATGGCGCTGCTGATAATAGAATGATATTTCATATCTAACCTCCCGTAAAAATGCTGCGCATTATTAGTTATTTGTTATTCTTTATTGGAAAACTGGATAGAACTGATAAAAAAACGAATAGAAGTTTTCGTGGCCGACTTAGATCATTATAGTAGAAAATTACTTTTAATTTCAGCCGAAGAAAACGCCGCCTAAGAACCACCAATAACCAATAACGAATAACCATTAACCAGACTGATGGGCTGCTTTGAGCTGCTCCCTCAACAGCTTCTGCTTCTTCGACTTATAGATCAGTCGCGGGGTCTCAATTACAACGGTGGTATCTGCAGGCACCGATTCGGTCAGCCACACATTGCCCCCGATGACCGAACGGGCTCCGATAAGGGTTTCTCCGCCCAAAATAGTCGCACCGGAATAAATGATAACATCATCTTCAATGGTTGGGTGACGTTTCTTACCTCTGAAGTCTTCAATGGTGCCCTTGGGAATGGATAGCGCGCCCAGTGTGACCCCTTGGTAAATGCGGACATTGTTGCCTATTTTGGTGGTCTCACCGATGACCACACCGGTACCATGATCAATGACAAAGTTTTTACCGATATTGGCGGCCGGGTGGATATCGATACCGGTTGTACTGTGGGCGTATTCGGTCATAATGCGCGGTAGTAGCGGCACCCCCATATTCAGCAAAAGATTCGCAATCCGATATACGGTGATGGCGAATATTCCCGGATAGCTGAAAATAACCTCATCAAAACTTTTGGCCGCCGGGTCACCATCGTAGGTTGCACGCACATCAGCTGCCAGAGCTTTGCGAAGCTTTGGAATGGCTTCCAAGAACTGAAGGGCCAGTCGGTATCCCTGCTCATCACATTCGCTGCAAGGTTGATCATATCGTAAACAATCGTGTCGAATACTGTGGCAAATTTGTTCGGAGAGCAGATCAAACAGGGCGGTCGCAGATTGCCCGACGGCGTATTTTAAATTGGCCGGATCAAGTTTAGCCTGACTGAAATATCCCGGAAAAAGAATTTCTCTGAGGCGGTTGATGATTTCAATGACGCCTTCCTGTGATGGTATCGGCTCATAATCGACGTGCGTGTAACACTCTTGATCTGTACAGCTCTGGATTATGTCCTCGGCAATTTCGGGCAAACGGGCTTTGATCGAGCTCAGATCATGGAAATCTATTTTGCACGTGTCTTGCTTTTTTTGTTCCACCACTGATTTACCTCCATACGTACTCACTTAAAATGGTATAGACGATGATCGCTTGAGCGGGCATTGATTTAGGTCAAATCAGATGCCCAATAAACAAAGCGCCAGGCACAACCGTCATTCCACAAACCCGGTAATGTATATTACCATGTGGAGATCTATCCATAAGCGCTCTGCGGTTTGAATCAGTTAAAATGAAAAAGCAGAGCTTAATCCGCCTTAGCAGGTTAATGAGCTCTGCTTTATACATCACATCATTGTGAAAAATTAAGGCAAGCCTTGTATTAAACAGATCCCTGTTAAAATTGCAGGACAGCCGCCATAGCATCATCATATTTTTTCTTCATCTCATCCTGAGATGCGTCAATTTCCTGTTTCTGAGGACCAAAATCCGCCGGGCACTCAGTTTGTAGTGTATTGACAATCCGCTCGATGTCTTCGATGTGTTTATGCAAACCCTCTACCTGGGCTGCAAGCTTATCTTTGTCGGCGCCACGAAGCTTATCGACTTTGCGAATCATATTGTACATTTTTGCTTTCCAGCCGTTAAGCTCAATTTCCATGGAATGGCAATAGTCTTTTACATCCATAGCTGCCCCCTTTCTAATTATCTGCAATCATCAGATACCGACTGAATTTTGTATCGAATAATCAAAAAATTATAATAATATCCTAATAATAAACCCGATCGGGGTCATGTCAATAAGAAGGTTCGGCCATTCAACTTGCGACGTTGTTTTAAAATTTATACATTCCAGCGGGTCAAAAAATCTACAATCCCGCACAATATTTCCTTAAAAATGTATTTTTTTGCTTGACACAAGAGACGTTTGTCGCTAATTCATACTAATCTTATATAGATTGATAAACTCTGAAAACCAGGGGCAGAGATATATGAAACTATCCACAAGAAGCCGCTACGGAACCAGAATCCTGGTTGATCTGGCCCGTAACAGGGACCAAGGCCCAGTACAAATCGGTGAAATCTCAAAGCGCCAGGACATATCGGTCAAATACCTCGAACAGCTCATTCGACCATTGAAAAAGGCCAAATTAGTGACCAGCGTGCGCGGCCCCAAGGGGGGGCATTTACTGGCCGAAAAGCCGGAAAATATTTCGCTGGGTCAGGTGGTGCGATTGTTTGAGGGGCAGGCCGATCTGGTCGAATGCGTCAGCTTTCCAGAGAAATGTCCCATGTCTGATGATTGCCAGGTTCGCCTGGCCTGGCGCGATGCCACCGAGGTTCTGTATCAAAAACTGGATTCGACAACCATATCCGATCTGATGAATGGAAATTATGCCGGGGATGATTGACATATTGCACCTGTAGATCCAAAACCTGCCCGGATATGCGTGCGATGAATACATGAGGTGGCAAGAGCATATTCCAAATTTTCAAAAATAATATAAGGGATTCAATTTATTTTGTTTTAAGCCAACCGATTACTAAACAGGAGGATACCATGAAAAAAATTGTTATCTTAGGATCAGGAGCCGGTGGAACGATGGTAGCCACCCAATTGCGCAGGAAGCTCAGCACCAAAGAGTGGCAGATTACCATCATCGACAATGATGAAGTCCACCACTACCAGCCGGGTTGGCTGTTTATTCCATTCGGTGTCTATACCGAAGAAGATTGTAAAAAACCCAAACGGGAATTCATCCCCGAAGGCGTTGATTTCGTATTGGACGAAGTGGTTGGTCTCGATACGACCAAACGTGAAGTACAAGCCAAAAAGGGGACATACAACTATGATTGGCTTGTGATCGCCACCGGTTGCGATATCGAGCCAGAAGAAGTTGAGGGCATGATGGATGGATGGCGTAAAGACATTCATGATTTTTACACGCTGGATGGTGCCATAGCCTTATATGAAAAGTTGAAATATTTCGATAAGGGACGCGTCGTGCTCAACATCGCTGAGTTACCATATAAATGTCCGGTGGCCCCAATCGAGTTTGTCTTTATGGCCGACTGGTTTTTTGAAACCAAAGGCGCCCGCGGTGATGTGGAAGTTGAATTGGTCACACCCATGGCCGGTGCATTTTCTAAGCCGATTGCATCAAGCATCCTGGGCGATATTGCCATTGAAAAAAATATCAAGGTCACCCCGAATTTTGATATCGCACAGGTCAATGTCGATGAAAAGACCATTGAATCGCACAAGGGCGAAAAAGTGGATTACGATTTACTGGTAGCGATTCCGCCCAATTTTGGCGCCAATTTCCTGGAAGGCTCTGGCCTTGAGGACCCGCTGCGCTTCGTCGATACCGACCATTTCACACTCAAAGCCAAAAATGCCGACCATGTTTACGTCGTCGGCGATGCCACCAACGTACCAGCTTCCAAGGCCGGTGCGGTGGCCCACTATGAATCCGAAACAGTGGTTGAAAATTTGCTGCGTGAAATCGATGGCCAGGAACCTCACGGGACCTTTGACGGCCATGCCACCTGCTTTATCTGCTCGGGTCATGAAAAAGCGTTTTTGATTGATTTTAACTATGAATATGAACCGCTGCCCGGCAAATTTCCATTTCCGGGTCTCGGTCCCTTTAGCCTGCTGGGCGACAGCTACATGAACTACTGGGGCAAAATGATGTTCAAGTGGGTTTACTGGAACATGATGCTCAAGGGTGTGGAATTGCCACTGGAACAACAAATGACAATGGCCGGTAAAATGCGCCACGTCATGACCCAAGCATAAGGAGGCCGCCATGACAACCGAAGAACAAATTCTTGAGCGACTCGATCGCATTGAAGCGCAGCTGGCACCGGTATCGGCATCGGCCAGGGGCATCAATGAGCTCAGAGAAGATTTGATCCCCCTGAGCGGTCAGGCATTTCGGCTGTTGATCCGAGAGCTTGAAGATGTGGAATCCGGCTTTCAGCTGGAAGATCTGTTAGCGCTGGGCAAACGGTTTTTACGCAGTGTCAAGCACATGCAGTTTGCCCTGGAACAGATGGAAAATGTCGTCGACTTTGCGCTTACCATTGAACCCCTGCTCAAGTCATCCGTGCCGCAATTGATCAATTATCTGGATGACCTCGAGCAAAAAGGCGTCCTGCGAATTATCCAATCAACCCTGGATGTACGCGCCAAAGTGGCCGCAGCTTACAGCCCCGATGATGTCGATCAGATCGGTGATGGCCTGGTAGCCCTTCTGGGCCTGGCCCAGAGCCTCAGCAGTCCGCAGGCCCAGGCCTTTCTGGGAAAAATGGCCGCATTGCCCGGCAAAGTGGATTTGGACAATGCCAAACCGGTAGGACCTTTTGGCATGCTGGGGGCGCTGTCCAGCAAAGAAGCCCGCCAGGGCTTAGGCGTATTAATGGAGTTAACCAAAGCCATGGGCGATCTGAAAAATGGTGGCAGCAGCACCGCCTCCCAGGAAGCAGAACCGATCGCTTAATTTTTTATATTGGCAGGGTGCCGCCGAAAATTTCACGGCCGGCACCCTGCACAAGTAAAAAAAATGATTTGGCAAAAAGGGGACTCTTGCCTTTTTCCAACAGTTCTGGCATAAAAACATTAGGCTTTGGGTAAAATTTTGCTGGAGAAAGATTATGGAAAAACAGATGGTTCAATGCGAGGATGGTCGCCGACGGCAGGCGCGCATCCACGGCGTTCCCAAGGAGGAAGGCGGCTTTAAGGTCTGGAAAGCGGGTGTGCGCTTAAAAGGCAAGCACGTTTCCGGAGAAGCCTGGTACAGCTATCAAACCAAAACCTGGTATTTCATCACGGATCCTGAAGGCAAGCACAGTCATCTGATGGACCGCATCAGTGACACCCTGCGAGGTGAGAAAATCAGTAAGCTGCGCGATCAGCTAAAACAGCTGGAATCGCGACAAGTCATTGAGCAAAAAAAGATTGCCCAACATCAAAGCGCCCTGGAAGAGATCGAAAACGAAATTGAGACCATTCAAAACGATCTTGCCAAACTTGAAAAAGGGATGCCGATGGAAACCGGCGCGACGCTGCAATATTCCCCGGGGATTAAAAGAAATTGATAGCGGCGCCCAGAGCGCCAGAAAAATTTGCCAATTAAATGCCTGCGGCCGAAGCGCTTATAAGCGTTTTCGCCTGCAGGTATTGTTTTTTTGGGGCTTAACCAAATTCGTCTGGAGGCCCATGCCACGGGGTTTACAGCCGCCCAAACAGCCGACGTGTGAGAAATCGTTACCCCTAGGGATTGACCAAGCCGGCAGCAAAGGATTTACCGGCAAGATCATAGGCCGATTTTGACCACATCAGAAGCGGTATACCCTCTTCATTGGCGCGATCAATGGTTTCCTGGTCGGGGGTCTGCCCGCCGGTGAGCACAATCGCAGCCATCTCATGCAACACTGCCACATTGACAATATTCTGGTGGGTTTGCACCGTCAACCAGATACAACCGGTGGGCGCATTGGCCATTACATCGCTTAGCAGATCACCGCAATACCCGCCTTGAATATTACGATCCAGCTCATTTTGCCCGGCGGCCACGTGCAGCTTAAATTGGTCCACAAATTCTTTGACATTCATGGCATCATCACCCTCTCGCTTTCTGTATTGTTAGGTTGAGCCCTTTACCTGCCGAAGGTCCCTGTCACACGAGAATGGCTCGTTTGCCCATGTCGGAAGTTAAACTGGCTCAACAGGCAACCCAAGAATGACGTTCATTTGTTTAAATTGATTATACCTAATAGAGCATCCTAAATAATTCAAGCCCTTTTTGCCCGCGCAACTTGAATACAATTGATTTATCAGGCCCGTTTGGTTATAGTGAAGGCGCAATTCGACAGGCACCGTTGGCGGTATTCCCTTTATTCCGGTTGATCTCACATGGCTCCCAAAAAGAAAAGCCCTGAAAATAAATCCACCGCTTCCCCAGCTATCCCAGGGTTGAACCTTAATCAATTGGTCGATTATCTGCCCTGCTACGTTTCCATTCAGGACCGCGATTTAAACCTGTTGTATGTGAACAGCAAATTTAAAAAGGATTTTGGCGACGGTATCGGTAAAAAATGCCACATGGTCTATAAATGCGTATCGGAGATATGCCCCAACTGCCCGGTACAAAAAACCTTCGAAGACAGACAACCGCATATTGCCGAGGAAAATGTGACCTTGAGCGGCGGCGGTGTATCCCAGGTTCTCATTCAAACGTCGCCCATCATCGATAAAAACGGGGTTGTTACCGCCGTCATCGAATTGGCCACCAATATCACCCAGCTCAAAAAGGACCGCAAGGAACTGGTCACCCTGGGTCAGTCTATCGCCCTTTTATCCCATGGCATCAAAAATATACTGGAAGGACTGCAGGGCGGTGCCTATGTCGTTGACGAGGGCTTCAAAGACAATAATATCGAAATGGCCCAAAAAGGATGGAAAATCGTCAATAAAAATATTTTCGATATTGCCGATGTGGTCCAAAATATACTGTACTCATCAAAAGATCGCCCGCTGAAATACGAGCGTATTTCGCCCGGGCAGCTGGCCCGGGATTCGCTGGCCTTGTTCCGCGAAAAAGCGGCCAGTTTGGATATCGAGCTAAAACAACAAATTAATGATGCCGTCCCCGAGGTCCATCTGGACATCGCCAGCATCCGACGGTTGCTCAACAATTTGATCTGGAACGCACTGGAGGCGTGCTTTGTCGACAAGGAGCAAAAGAAACATTCCGTCAGTGTCAAAACAGACCTGGTGGATGCCGATCATTTTATGTTTGAAGTCACCGATAATGGGATTGGTATGGATGCTGACACCCAGCGCAACATATATGAGGAATTTTTTTCAACCAAAGGCAGCTCTGGAACCGGACTCGGCCTGGCGGTTGTGGAAAAGGTGGTCAACCGTCACGGCGGAAAAATTGAGGTAACTTCGGCGTCGGGTAAGGGCACCCGATTTAGCATTATTTTTAAAATAAAATAACATTTGTAAGTTATAGATTTAGCCTCAAATTGCTATAAAAATTTGATATCTAAACTCTCATTGATTTTAATGCAAAAAATCCGGTAATCACTTGACGAAGCTGGACGTTTGATACTATATATCATAGTGCTTAACTAGGATATAGCGACGGTTGAATCCGGCTTTGGGGACTTCATTCTTTTTAAACCTGACGCCAAAAAGGAGCTGACCATGGGGAACAACCTCAAAATCGTTATGATTGACGACAATACGGACTTGCTGTTTACGATGGAGACCTTCCTGCAACGAAATGGTTTTGAGGTGCTTACTGCAGAAGATGGCCAATCGGGAATGGACTTAATCAAAAAAGAGCGCCCCGATGTCATTTTGCTCGATATCATGATGGAGACCCTGTTTTCCGGATTTGAGGTTTGCAAACAGGTGCGCTCAGATGAAGATCTGAAGGATACACCCATTATCGGCATCTCCGCCATGGGTGATGAATTGGATATTAACTACAGCCAGTGGCCCGATTATGAATATTTCCGCCCGGACACCTTTATGGAAAAACCCATCGATAAACAGCGGCTGCTGCAGCTGATTCCCGAGGTGATCCAGAATGCGCAGAAACGCAAGCGTAGCCCCAAGTGGAAAAAGGAAATGGAAGCCGATTGGGCCCAGAAAGCCTCTCAAAAAAAATCGTCCTGATTCCCCGTAAGGCAGTTGGCTCGATTGTTTATGTTCTGCATGTTTTGAAATGACCGTTAACGATACCAACTAAAAATCGCGGCGTATAACATCATTTTGAATCTCCACCTTCGTTTCGCTCCACTTTGAGGCTGATTTGACGTCAGCTATCCGGCCCGGTTTGCTGGCTGGTTACATCTTTTGTTTCATCAAATAAGGATGTCGCCGTATGGTGTTTGATTATCTCTTTTATACCTCTCTTGTTATCTTTCTCCTGGGATTGATCTACAAAATCTCTACCTGGTTTAGCCGTAAAATCGGCATTTTGGGAAACGACTTCACGACGGCCCAACGGCTGCAGGCGGCTGCGGTTGGTTTCGTCCGCGTCATTTTCAGCTCAAAAATCCTTGGTCTCATCGAGGCGATCGTGCTGGATGTCCTGCTGCAGCGCCGCGTTTTTAAAGAAAGCGTTTCGCGCTGGCTGGCGCATATGTTGATATTTTACGGCTTTATGCTGCTGTTGCTGATGCATGCCCTGGAATCCGTGATTTCAGAAGCATTATTCAGCGAATATTATTCCACTGTAAACCCGTTTTTCTTTCTGCGGGATTTTTTCGGTGCCATGGTGCTGGCCGGCGTGATCCTGGCCATGGTTCGCCGATACCTTGTAAAGCCCCGCCGCCTTAAGACAGGCGCAATGGATCATTATGCCATCATGATCGTGGCGGTGATCATGCTGTCCGGAGTCGCCCTGCTGGGTCTTAAAATCGCCTCTCACAGCGAATTTATGCGCATGGTTGACGACTATGCCGGTCTGGATGACGAAGAGGAAATTGCGGCGCTGGAAACCCTCTGGGTCAAAGAATACGGCACGGTCTCGCCCACCATCCAGGCGCCTTTTGACGAGGAGCTGCTGGAGGCCGGCCTTGAAGTGCACGAAAGCAGCTGCCTGGACTGCCATGCACCGGCATCCCATGCATTCACCGGGTTTGCCACTGCCAAGTTCATTAAACCGATTGCTTTGTGGCTGGATGACCTCAACGGTGTTACCCTGTTGTGGTACGTGCATATTATCGCCTGCTTTATCGGGCTGGCCTATTTGCCATTCAGCAAAATGTTTCACCTGTTTGCCACCCCCATTAGCCTGATCGCCAACCGCGTCATGGATCCGAAAAAATCAGTGCCGGCCAACGTGGTCACGCGCCAGGTCATGGAGCTGGATGCCTGCACTCACTGCGGAAGCTGCAGTCTGAACTGTTCGGCGGGCATGGTCTTTGAGGCCATCGGCAACGAATACATCCTACCTTCGGAAAAAATGACGTTGCTCAAAAAAATGGCAGCCGGCAAAAAATTGGATGATGCCCAGATGCGCGCCATCCAGGAGGGTGTCTATCTGTGCACCAACTGCGATCGCTGTACGGTGCGCTGTCCTTCCGGTATCCGGCTAAAAGAGCTGTGGTACAGTGTGCGCGAGTCTCTGCTGGCAGAGGGTCCGCCGCTGCCCTACGTGTTAAGCCCTTTTTCCTTTGCCCGGGGGTTGATCGTTCAACAAACTCTTGGCGCCGACAGTTACAGCGCGCCGGTTGATAAGGCCCGGCAGGTGGTATCCGGCCACTTTGTTAACCTGACCGATCCGGACACGCCCATCCCGCTGAATGCGCAGGCCGACCCGGAAGCCCAACCGGCCATAAAAGACCGTACTTACGTCCATTGTTTCAGCTGCCAGAGCTGCACAACGGTTTGCCCGGTGGTTGCCAACTATGATGACCCCGAGCAGGAGCTCGGCTTGCTGCCGCATCAAATCATGTGCAGTTTGGGTTTGGGACTAAACGAGATGGCGTCCGGTGCCGGTATGATCTGGGATTGTTTGACCTGCTACAAATGCCAGGAAAACTGCCCGCAGCAGGTGGAGGTGTGTGATATTTTGTATCGCTTGAAAAACTTCGCGGTCGCATCCATTGAGCAATAGGGCTCGAGGGATGGTTATTGGTTATTTGTTATTAGTTATTGATTATTCGTTAACGGGAACTGTTTGATATTAATTATGCAAAGGCGCTGACCAGTTAAGAAAAATAGTTTGATTTAAAAAAACTTTGCGACTTTGCGTGAGAACTAACATAAGCGGAAAACACCGCTATTGAAAAAAACCGAAAAAAGGCCATTTCCAAAAGGAAATTTATGAAGTTTGCGTTGTTCCATGGCTGCAACATCCCTTCCCGCGTTGAGCAATACGCTGACGCTACCGCAGCCGTATGCGCCCGGCTGGGTATCGAGCTGGTTGAGATGGACGGCTTTAATTGCTGCGGGTATCCGGTGCGCAACTCCGATCATCGCGCCTATGTCCTGTCGGCTGCCAAAAACCTGGCGCTTGCCGAGCAAGCCGGATTAGATATGCTGGTGATGTGCAAGTGCTGCTACGGCAGTTTAAAACGAGCGGAATATTTTTTAGGCCAGGATGCGGAGTTGACAGCGGACATCAACCGTATCCTGGGCCGGGAAAATCTGGCATATCAACACCAAACCAGTGTCAAACACCTGTTGTCGGCCCTATATCATGATGTGGGACTGAAACGCATAAAAGAAGAAATTTCCAAAGCCTATAGCGGTCTTCAAATAGCGGTCAGCTACGGTTGTCATGCTTTAAGACCCAGCTCGATAACCGCATTTGATGATCCGGTCTCTCCCAAAATTTTTGATGAACTCGTTGAGGCCACCGGCGCCTTTAGCGTCGAGTGGACCCGCAAACTGGATTGCTGTGGTGCGCCCCTGACCGGCGTCAATGATCAGCTGGCCATGGATATGGCGCAAAAGAAAATCGACAGCGCCCGGGAGACCGGTGCTCAGTTTATCTGCACCGCTTGCCCCTATACCCAGCTGCAGTTTGACGGCGTGCAAAAGCGTATGGCCGCGCAATCGAACGACGGCGAAACCCTGGCGCCAATCCTGTACCCTCAATTGCTGGGTTTAAGCATGGGTATCGATGAAAAAACCCTGGGCATTGATCGAAATGAAATTGATTTAACCAACATTACATCCTTTCTAATAACGGAGTAATTATGTCGCAATCAGGCACAGGCGCAGTCATGGTCGTGGGTGGCGGGATAGCCGGCATGCAAGCCGCTCTGGATCTTGCCGATTCCGGCTATTATGTCTACCTGGTGGAAGGCTCGAGTTCCATCGGCGGCATGATGTCGCAGTTGGACAAAACCTTTCCCACCAATGACTGTGCGATGTGAATCATATCGCCGAAACTGGTCGAGGTCGGCCGGCACATCAACATCGAGTTGCTCACCCTTACTGAAGTTGACAGTATCAGCGGTAAAGAAGGCAACTTTGACGTCCAATTGACACAACACCCGCGCTATGTCGACATGGACAAATGTATTGCCTGTGATGCCTGCGCGGAAAAATGCCCCAAAAAAGTATCCAACGCCTATGACGGCGGGCTGAGCAAGCGCAAGGCCGTTTATGTGCAGTACGCCCAGGCGGTGCCGCTAAAATACACCATTGATGCCGATACCTGTATTTATTTTCTGAAAGGCAAATGCAAAGCCTGTGAAAAATTTTGCCCAACAGGCGCCATCAATTTTGAAGATCAAAAAACAGACCTCAAGCTGAAAGTGGGCGCAGTGGTCATTGCCGCCGGCAGCGAGGCCTTTGATCCAAGCACCTATGACACCTTCGGCTATTCAGCATCTCCCAACATTGTCACCAGCCTGGAATTTGAAAGAATCCTGTCGGCCTCCGGGCCCTATGGCGGGCACCTGCTGCGACCTTCGGATAAAACCGAGCCTGAAAAAATTGCCTGGCTGCAATGCGTTGGATCCCGCGACACACACATCGGCGCCCGTGGTTACTGCTCGGCAGTCTGCTGCACCTACGCTGTCAAAGAGGCTATCCTGGCCAAAGAGCACAGCAGCGACGGCCTGGATACGGCCATCTTTTACATCGACATTCGCACCTTCGGCAAAGATTTCGAGCGCTACTACAACAAGGCCAAAGATGATCTGGGGGTGCGTTTCGTTAAATCGCGCATCACGCATGTCGAGCCCATGGGCGATAACGGCAAGCACTTGATTCGCTATGTCGATGCGGCCGGCCATAGTCAGGCAGAAGAATTTGATATCGTCGTGCTGTCGGTGGGTTTGGGCGCCCGGGAACAGGCGGTTGCGCTGGCCCAGAAACTGGATATTGATTTAAATTCCTATCAGTTTGCCCGCGCCGGCGGATTTGATCCGGTTCAAAGCTCGCGACCGGGGATCTATGTGTGCGGCGCTTTTCACGAGCCGCAAGACATTCCGTCGTCGGTCATCGATGCCAGTGCGGCGGCCGGCAAAGTCGGCGCCCGGCTGGCAGATGCTCGCGGAACGCTGACCAAAACCAAAGCGCTGCCCGAAGAGATCGATATCAAAGGCGAGCCGCCGCGTATCGGCGTGTTTGTCTGCTGCTGCGGCACCAATATCGCCGGGTTTGTGGATGTGCCCGCCGTGGTCGAATACGCCAAAACCCTGCCGAATGTGGTCTACGCCGAGCAAAACCTGTTCAGCTGCTCACAGGATACCCAGACCCAGATTTCAGAGACCATCAAAAAGCACCGCCTCAACCGGGTGGTGGTGACCGCCTGCACACCCAAGACCCATGAGCCCCTTTTTCAGGAAACCCTGATCAACGGCGGGCTCAACAAATACCTTTTTGAGATGGCCAATATCCGCAACCAGTGCTCCTGGGTGCACAAAGACGACATGGACAAGGCCACCGATAAATCCAAAGACCTGCTGCAGATGGCGGTGGCCAAGGTCGCGCTGCATGAGCCCCTGGCGGAGCCCAAAATGAAAATCAACCAGACCGCCATGGTCATCGGTGGCGGCATGGCCGGTCTGACGGCGGCTAAGACATTGGCCGATCAGGGGTACAAAACCGTGGTGGTGGAAAAAAACAAACAACTGGGCGGCCAGGCCCGCCACCTGGCGGAAACTTGGCAGGCCGAGGCGATCGGCCCGTTTCTCGACAGCCTGATCGCTGATGTTAGCGCTGATGAAAACATCGAGTTGCTGTTAAATGCCCGGATTGACAATGTGGATGGATTTATCGGCAATTTTAAAACCACGGTCCAGATAAACGGGGAAAACAACGTTGTCGAACACGGTGTGACCCTGATTGCTTCGGGCGCCGAGGAGTTTAAGCCCGACGACTATCTGTACGGCCAGGATCAGCGGGTACTTACCGGTCTGGAGCTCCAGAACAAACTCAAGGCCGGCAACGGGTTTGATCCCGGTCGCACGGCTGTATTTGTCCAATGTGTGGGATCACGGAATCCCGAGCGCCCCTATTGTTCCAAAGTGTGCTGCACCGCATCGATTAAAAGCGCCCTGAGCCTCAAGGCCCAAAATCCTGCTACGGATATTTTCATATTATATCGCGATCTGCGTGCTTACGGTCTCAGGGAGGATCTTTACCGCGAAGCGCGCGAACAGGGCATTAAGTTTATCCGCTATGACAACGACCAGGAAATCGGGGTCGGCGCCGCCGAAAATGGCCTCAACATTACCTTTACCGATCGGGTGCTCAGAAGACAGATGGTGATCGAAAGCGACCTGCTGGTTCTGGCCAGTGCGGTGGTGCCGCAAAAAGCCAACCCCCTGGCGCAAATGTTTAAGGTGCCGCAAAATGACGATGGCTTTTTTGCCGAGGCACATGTCAAACTGCGGCCCAATGATTTTGCCACCGATGGCGTATTTGTCTGCGGTCTCGCGCACGCACCCAAACCGATAGAAGAATCCATCGTCCAGGCTCAGGCCGCTGCCTCCCGGGCAGTAACGGTTTTATCTGCCCTGGAAGTCTCCGTCAGCGGCACGGTGGCCATGGTAGATCCGAACTTTTGCAGCAGCTGCGGGGTTTGCGTGGATATCTGCCCCTATTCGGCGCCCAAATTTGATGAAAAAAGCGGCAAAGCTGAAATTCAAGCCACCCTGTGTAAGGGTTGCGGGCTGTGCGTGGCCTCCTGCCGCTCTGCGGCCATTCATTTGAAAGGCTTTGACACCGGCCAGATATTTGCGCAGCTCAAGACGTGCTTATTCGAGGGTGTACCATCAGAATCGATTTTTAGCTAACTTTTATTCATTTGGAAATGGGTACGGGTTGAGCCAGTTGGCCCGTTTCCGGTTAGTCGGTTAAACAAGGATTTCAATCTAATTTTTTATAACGGGCTCAACGGGTAACAGGCAAACCGGCCAACCGAACAGGAGTTGAAATGAAAACCTTTACTAATTTGATTGAGGATGTGCAGAAACCTGGGCTGTGCCATCGCTGCGGCGGGTGCGTGACCTTTTGCACGGCCGTTAATTACGCTGCCCTGGAATTGGACAGCGAAGGCAAGCCCCGCTATGCGGATGAAGCCAAATGCATTGAATGCGGCCTGTGCCATAGCATCTGCCCTGAGATTGACGAGCTGGATGAAGAAACCCGCCAAAGTTCGGGCTGGATCCCGCCCATCGGGCGCGTGATTGAAACCAGTATTGCCCGGGCCGTGGATCCCAAAATCCGCAAAAAGGCCACCGACGGCGGGGTGGTCACCGCTTTGCTGGTACATTTGTTCAAACGCGGCCGCATTGACGGCGCCATCGTCACCAAACCGGCCGGCCCGTTTCAGCGCCTGCCGTTTCTGGCGGAGACCGAAAAAGACATCCTGGAGGCCGCCGGCTTTTCCTTTGATACCTCCCACGGCATGACCAATTTCAGCGATTATTATTTAACCTATTCACAGATCAAAGAATTTGATCCCCTGATCAAAAAAGGCCTGTCGCGTGTGGCCTTTGTGGGCACCCCCTGCCAGATCAAAGCGGTACGGCGCATGCAGGCTTTGGGCATCATTCCCTCTGATTCGATTAAATTCTGCCTGGGTTTATTTTGCTCGGGTAATTTTGTGTTCGGCAAAAAAGAGCAGGAAAAAATCGGTCAGATCGGTGCATTTAAATTTAAGGATGTCAAAAAAATAAACATCAAAGAAGAGCTGATCGTCCACTTGAAAGGCGGTAAAGAAAAAACCATGATGCTCGAAGAGCTCGAGTTCATGAAACGCTTTGCCTGCTATTTCTGCCCGGATTATTCTGCCGAATACGCTGATATATCATTTGGCGGTATCGGCTCCGAGGAAGGCTGGACCACCGTCATAACCCGCACACCCGTCGGCCGCGCCATTTTTGCCGACGCCCGACCCTCGGCTATTGAGGAAAACCGCACCAAGGATTTTCCCCAAAAGACATCCCGGGCGCTAAAAAAGGTCCAGACCTGGTCGGCCCGCAAAAAAGATACAGCCGCTCAAAACCGCAAAGTGCTGGACCGCAAATTCCCCGGTTTAAAGCAGAAGACTTGATACGCATCCATCAATTCTATTGCTTTATGTGCTTCGATATCTAATCCTCAGAACCGCTTGTTTTAAGGCTTCAATTTCTCAAAATTTAAAGCCATTTGAAAACTTTTTTAAAGCGCATTTTGCGAGCTTTTGATACAAAGCGCTTAGCGATGCGGAGCGCAAAATCTTGAACTGTCTGAGGACGCCAGGCCGAGTTTTCTCCGCCTCAGGCGGATTAGCGCAGCAAGCTTAGCGCTTTTCAAAAGTCGCAAATCAGCGGTAAAAAATTTTCAAATGACTTCTACATTTCCTTTGGAATAATAAGTATTTTCCCTGCGGTCATTTCCTTTTGGTATTCCAATATGCCTGCGGGGACATCTTCTAATTTGAGCTTTTTCCGTACCTGGGTTGCAAAAGACCCAGCGGCAATGTGCTTTTGAATCTGGCCGGTGGCCTGAAAAACGCGCACGAATCCAGCCTTGCGGACCCAGTCTGTTAACCAGAAGCCCTCCACGCGTTTTTGACCAAATATCAAATCGCCCCCATCCAGACCGCTGGCAGGTTCAAATGAAAGCACCCCATATACCAAGACGGTGGCTCCCGGCGCCATGGCGCTAAAAATCTTTCCGGTCATCTCCCCGCAGACAGCATCAAAACCCATGGTCGATTTTAAGCGAAGGCATTCTTCACGCAGCCGGGCTTCAAAATCTTCCGATTCTGAGTTCAACACGACTTCCGCCCCCAATGACTTCAGCAGATCTTCCTGTTCTTGGCGCCGCACGACATTTATCAACGCTATTCCGGCATCTTTGGCCAGACGCACTACCATTCGTCCCAGCTGGCTGGCAGCCGCAGTTTGGACGATGGCTCGATGACCGCCTTTTTTAGCCGTATCAACCATGGCCCAGGCCGTCAGCGGGTTAATGATTAAGGTTGCGCCCTTTTCAGAAGAAATGCCCTTGCGCAACGGCACGCAAGTTTTGGCATCTGCAATGTAATATTCAGCCCAGGTGCCGTCCGAATCCGCCTGGCCGCCACAGGCCACCCGTTTGCCCTTAAGCCAGTTGCCCATCATTCCACCACCACTGGCCACCACCGTGCCGGCCCCTTCCCAGCCCGGCACGGCCGGCAAGGTTTTTTTGACGCCATAAAGCCCCTGCATAAATATTAGATCAGACGGATTGCAGGGGGCGGCTTCTATGCGGACGAGCACCTGCCCGGAACCCGGCTGCGGGGTCGGCTTTTGCACAACACGCAAGCCCTCAACAGTTTTGGTTATGTCCTCATGATAATTTTCCAGCTCGAGCACCCGCATTTCTGAAGGAATGGAAGCAGCCATGATGACCTTTTCCTTGATTAAATTACGCTGTGTTTTAATAGAATTAAAATTTCTATAGATTTTAGAAACCCACCCGCCACGTGAGGCCACCTGGTTTCCGTTGGTTGGAAGATGGCTCTTGGTCTCCACGATGGCGGGCAGGCAAAATTGAAATATACGCAATGCGTATGCCCTGAATGATACAGCTAATCCTGTCTATACTAAATCTCTTTAAAATCCGCTGCCCGGCATGAAACCCCCAACTCATTGACTTTCTCACAAAACTCTTCCATCATCCGGTTCAGCTCCGGCTGGTGCTCATCCGAGTACAGCAAAAACATGGTCGCCATTTTGCGACTGGCCGATGAATCGGTCTCAAGTACTGGACCATGATCTTCAACCAGCGGTTGCAATTCTTCAACAATCTCAGCCACGTTTTGGTATCTTTGGTTGATATCCCGCGCACAGGCTTTCATGATAAATTTGCTGAGTGTTGCGGGCAAATCAGGCAAGATCGCTGCCGGATCCGGTATGTCTTGTTCCACACGCAAATTCATGGTTTTCCAGGCATCCTCCTCGGCAAACGGACGTTGACCGGTCAGCATTTCATATGCCGTAAGCCCCAGGGCGAAAATATCCGTTCTGGCATCGACTGGCAGACAATCAATTTGCTCGGGGGACATGTAAAAGGGTGTGCCCGTGAAACTGCTTTCGGCGCCGCACGGAGAGGCCAGTCCAAAATCAAGAATTTTAATTTTATCATTTGGCAAAATAAAAAGATTGCCGGGTTTGATATCCTGGTGCACCACGTTTTCCGCATGGGCGTACTGCAAGCCGGCACAGATTTGCAAAAGGTAGTGAACAACCCGCTGGTAAGGCAGTTTCAGCATGCGCTTGAGCAACGTTCTCAATGACATGCCTTCAAGATGCTCCATAATAATAAAAAGCGTTTTGTAGCGCTCCTCGATATCGTAGACGTGTACAATATTTTCGTGATTGAACTTTGCAATGATGCGGGCCTCTTCTCTGAATTTTTTAATGAAATCCGAAGAAGTGGCCATATCATGTTTCATCATTTTGATGGCAACCGGCATGTGCAGCGCCTCATGCACGCCCCGATAAACAATACTGTAACCGCCGCTTCCCAGAATTTCAGTAATCAGGTATTTGCCGATTCTTCGATCAGCGGTTATGGTTCGGGTTTCAAACCATTTCGTCACCAGGTCCGTTAAAAAGCTGCGCAAGTCTGGGTAAACCTCAGATATGGCATCAAACTGTTCTTTGGTCAGGCGCCATAGCTGCATGTCGGTTTCAGCTTCCACATGCGCACTGCGGCGCTCTCCGGTAATCAGTGCCATCTCACCAACGATATCCCCTTCACGCAGCCGCGCCACCGGGATCAGCTCACCATTTTTTTCGACATTGATAACACAGGTGCCTTTTTGGATGATGTAGCAGTCATCACCGGGATCGCCCTGCGTCATAAACCGCTCGCCGGCCTTCACATGCTGAAACGTTATACAGTTAAGTATGGGACAGACCGAATCCCGGGAGATAGATTTCAACAAATCCGTTTTGCGAAAAAATTGATAATCGGAGGCAAGCGGTATTTTTTTGTCAAGGGAATCACCATCGCCAAAGAGCCCGTTCGTATCTTCAGTCGGCTGGATGGTCGCTCCCAATTTGTGCCTCTGATCTTTTTCTTCATCCGGTATAATCCATTTGGATTCACCCACAAACAGATCCCAGGTTTTTTCTGCTTTGTTAAAAGCACTCAAATAAAAGACAGTGGCCGGCTCGATTTTTTGTTCAGCCCGAATACCCACTCCTTCGTCGCTGCGATTGATCAGGTCGACAAATAGCTTTTTGGGGGGCGGAGCCAGTGTGGTCCCGGAAACATAGCCAGCTTCTTCCAAAAAGAGAATCCCGACTTCCGGTGGATCCAGGTCGATTCTTTGACTCCGTCTTCGAGAAGTGTTTTGGTCCATAAGATCTTCCTTTTAAAAGAGGTTATTATCCTTTTTATTTTATATAACCCCTTCTATGGCGCATGCGGCCATGGATGGCAACAATTTTGCGCTTCAGATCGTTATATTTTTTTCATAATTATAAATCCGAGAGATCTGCCGATTTTAAATCGATGCCCAGCTCCCTGGCCTGTTCCCGAAGGCTTTCCATTAATTGTTTGACGGCCGGTTGTTGGTTTTCTTTGTAAACCATAAACAGGCTGGTCATATTCATTTTTTCCGCATCTGATTGCTTGCCGGTGATACCCAGTTCAATGGCCAGACCCTTTAGGTCATCCAGGGCTTCGGTTACAGTCTGATAGCGGTGATCGGGATTCCGCCGACAGGCTTTAAGGATGAATTGCCGAAGCGTTTTAGGGATGTTCGCAACCACATCCGCCGGGTCTGGTATGCCGCAATTCAGATGCAAATCGATGAGCTTCTGGGCATCTGTTTCCGGAAATGGATTTTGGCCGGCAAGCATTTCAAAAGCCGTGATCCCCATGGCGTAAATATCGGTACGCTGATCCATGGGTTCGCTTTGGATCTGTTCCGGTGCCATGTAGGCCATGGTACCAAAGGAGGCCAAATCTTCGGTTCCGATTGGGCATGACAGTCCAAAATCGAGTAATTTGAGCCGATCGTTTTGTTGAATAAAAATGTTAGAAGTGTTGATATCGCGATGGATGATGCCTTTTTGATGGGCATATTGTAGTCCCGAACACAGTTGAATGAGAAAACTGATGGTCAATTTTGGCGGTATGCATTTCAGCCGAGATAGCATGTTGGCCAAAGATTCACCCTCAACCAACTCCTCGATGATAAAGACGGTGTTAAAGCGTTCTTCGATATCATAGACTCTTAAAATGTTGTCGTGTTTTAGACCTGCAATGATTTTGGCTTCGTTTCGAAAACCTGTTATAAAGTCAGGATCCATCGCCAGGTTGTGTCTGAGCATCTTGATAGCCACCGGCATACCCAGGTCCGTGTTTTTGCCTTTGTATACAATGCTGTATGCCCCGCGGCCAATAATATCCATCGCCATATATTTTCCAATGACCCGGTCAGCCGTCGGTCTTTTGGAATCGAACCGGCTGGCGACAAGCTCCGTGAGAAATTCAAGCAACTCCGGATCTTTTTTGGAGATATTGTCAAAAAGGCCCTTATCCAGGGCCCAGAGTTCCATGGCCGTTTCCGCCTCCACGTGGGCGCTCTGAGGCTCTCCGGTCAGAAATGAGCGGATACCGACAATATCACCTCTGCCCAGATGACCCACAGGGTGCAATTGACCTTCCTTTTCAACCACGAGCAAACAGGCGCCCCGCTGTATGATATAAGCCGTTTGCTGAACATCGCCTTGGGTGATAAAACGTTCGCCGGCCTCAATGATTTTACAGGTCACCTTGGAGGCCAGAAATCTTTTTTCATCTTCTGAAAAATAGTTCAGAATTTTGTGTGTTTTAGTTGAAATATCTTCTTCTTCCTGAACCAATCGATAAAAAGGGCACTCCGTACACGAGTCGCGCTTCTCAGCAAAGGTGCCCTGGATTTTTCCGTCGCAACAGGTACCGGCTACTGCCCAGCAGATACGCCCCGCATTTTTACCGGCGTTGATGCCTCCATAAGATGAATCCGTTGCTGCGACGCAGGTGCCCAATTCAGACGCTCTGGCTCCTCCAGGCTCTCTGCCGCATTTCATGAATTCCCAGCAATTGATTTTTTTACCTGCCATCGATCAGATTTACTTGTCAGTAGAAGTTTTATGGTTGCAAAAATAATTCGTCTAGTGTTGTTACAGCAACATTTCCGAATCAACAAACCATGGTAGCTGAAATAAAGAAAGCCCACACCTCCCTCGAGGCATGAGCTTTAAGTCAAATCGCTGCCCTAAATTGTAAAAAGCAGTCCGCTTATGCTTCTGCTTATGTCGCTCCGCTCTCAGCTTCATCCTACAGACCTCCATTCGGATGCGGCGTTACAATACACCCGCTCCCATGCAGAGCTTCGCAAATTGCACTCCCCACAGCGGCGGGCAGAAGCAATAATTATGTATTTAAATTCCGTCGCCCCAAACGGGGCTCAGTGTTTATGCAAAAAGATATCTCCGGCGAAAAGGGCTTTACACACCCCTTGCAAAAACCACCTGTAAATTTTGTTCATAATCTGG